>JAQCNR010000036.1 GCA_028274925.1 Halovenus sp. | reverse complement strand
TCGCGGTCTGTCGTCTGGTCGCTCTGCTCGCGCCAATAGGAGAGCATCCAGCCGAGGTCGGCTCGCGGGTCACCGAGCGTGGACATCTCCCAGTCGAAGACCGCAATCAGGTCGACCGGAGACTCGGAACTGAACATCACGTTGTCGAGTTTGAAGTCGCCGTGGACCAGCGTCTCTGGGTGGTCCTCGGGACAGTTCTCTTGCAACCAGTCACCGACTTCCCGCAAGACAGGCACCTCTCGTTCGTCGGTGGTTACCTCGAAGGCCCACGAGAGCTGTTTGCCCCAGCGGTCGACCTGTCGTTGCGTGTACCCCTCTGGCCGCCCAAACTCGCCCAGTCCAACGGCTTCGTAGTCGAGTTCGTGAATCGAGGCCAGCGTGTCGACAAGTTCGGTTCCGACTCGGTGGCGGTCCTCCTCGTTGGCAAACGCCTCAGGTTCTGCATCGCGCAGTACTTCCCCCCGAAACCGGTCCATCACGTAGAAATCACTGCCGATGATGCTGTGGTCGTCCGTGGCGGCAACCGTCGGCGGGACGGGTACGTCCGTCTCCTGCAAGGCGTCGATGACCTTGTACTCCCGGAGCACGTCGTGGGCTGTATCCGCAGTCTCGCCGGGCGGCGGCCGCCGGATGACGAGTTCCCGCTCCCCCCATTCGACGAACAGCGTCTCGTTCGAGTGCCCCTCTTCGTGTCGGTAGACGTCGTAGTCCTCCGTCGGCCCGAGTTTGTCGGTCAAAAACTCGGCCAGTGCGTCGACATCGACCAGTCGGTCGAAGTAATCTGTGTCCTCTGCTGTCATCGTCTTCTCCTATCGAGGCCCCCCAATGAAAAGCTGCGGGTGCGGAGCCTATTGTTTCACTCGTTCGACAGTGTCGCCAACGGCGAGTGTTTCGTCCCGGTCAGCGTCGGGAATCCGGCTGATGATCATCAACGTGTAGAAGTGGTCGAACGCCGATTCGTCGGCGAACGCTGGGAAACTCTCCCGACGGTTTTCGATGAAGGTGTTCCGGAATCGCTCGAGTGGCTCGCCGGTATCTGGGTCTCGTTGGGGGACGACACACCGGGCACACGGCGTGACACCCTCGAATTGGACGTCTCCCACCTCGAATGCGGGAGCGTCCTCGCCGACGAAGCGGTCCTCCCAGAACGGTTCGACGCCAGACACCTCGACGTTCGCTCGCAATCGTCGCCGCGCTCCCTCTACAGAAAGGTCCTCGAACCACGACGCCACCGCCTCGAGCGTTGCGGTGCTGATGACCGACGGGCCCATCCGTCGCCGGTCGACGTAGCCGAGGTCGGTGTTGCGACGGAGAGTGAGGTCCATCTCGAAGTACTCGCTGAACCACTGCTGTGCGCGCTCCTGCTCGGCCGTTTCGTCCAGCGCGAAGGACAGTTCCGAACCATCCGGTGCGCTCACGTGTAGTTCTCTGGTTTCCGGCTCGAACGTCGTCGAGAGTTTGTGAAAGTTCTCGCTGTCTTTGGCGTTGATGATCTCTCCGTCCTCGAACAGGGCGAACTCGCGGTCGTAGGCGAGTGTTCCACCCTCGGTTATCTCCGCGCGGTCGAGGCTAATTCCGCCGAGTCCCTTGACGGGGTAGACACGAATCTCTTCTAGTGCAGCCATTATCTGCGTTCGGGGGTCAGTCGTAGATAATCGTTGGGACCGAATACTCACACTGGGGGCGACAGGCGACCGGTCCATAGCTGCCAACTCCCGTTTGCGAGGACAACGGTACACGGAAACACCTCATTCTCAGTGCCGTTATCGTAGTACTTTGCGACGTCATCTTGGTCTTCTCTGAGCGCGTCGACTGACACCGACGCGAACGCGACGACGCGCCTGTACTCGTCGATTGCCTCCACAGCGCTCCCTTCGACCCCCAGCCGGAGTTGTTCCTCCGATTCCCGGGTGACGTCGGTTACGTGGAAGATTTCGACAGTGGTTCGGAATGTCGGCTCAAGCCTCTCCCACCGTTGCAGGCGCTCTCGTTCCCTAAGGTATCGCTCGTAGCTGTCGAAGTTCGCGTCCTCTTCGATCCGTTTCATCAGCGGCGCGTCATCGTGATACAGGTTGGCGATTTTCGTCCAGTCGTTCGCAGCTACCGCGTTGACGTAGGACTTCACGACCTGGTTTCCCTCGCCGCCGCCCTGGAGGTACCACCAGCCAGCGCCGCCAGCACCGAGGAGAGCTACGGAGGCGCCGGCCCCGCCGAGTAGTGCTCGGCGGCTTATTTTCACTCCGTCAGTCTCTGTCGGCTCTTCGACCGCAGGCTGGTCGGGGCTTTCACCGTCGGGTAACTTGTCCGGTTCGTCGGTTGCTGGCGGTGTCCCAGTACCGTTCTCTGGTGGCGCGCGCGCTGTGTCAGGGAGGGCCTCGAAGGACTGCCCGCAGTTCGGACACTTCGGGCTGTCGACTGGGGAGCCGCAGTGGGGACACTGTTCCATTCCTCTTGAATTCGTTCAGGCGGCGAAATAAACGTACTGGCTCAGTTCCTCACGACCGAGTTTCTGGCACTCAGAACGGCGCTCCCTGTGTCTCTTCGGGGGCGCTGGCTGTCCCACCCTCAGCTTTGCAGCTTAGCACGCGGAACTCGCCGGGCTGTTCGTGTCTGTACTCCCAGTGGAACTCCGGTCCAGCCTCGGGGAGGACGAACGATTTTAGGAGTGGGGGCCGAACCGGGGGATATGGAGCTCGAAGCACATGCCGAGGAACTCGCCTCCGACCTCGGTGTTGACAAAGAGGAGGTCAGAGACGATCTCGACAACCTGCTGTCCTACAGCGTTCCGGTCGAAGAAGCCAAACAGAGTCTTCGCCGGAAATACGGCGACGGCAGCGACAGCAGCGCAAGCGGCGCCACAACAAAGACCATCGAGGAGATTGGGACGGGCGACAGCAACGTCTCCGTGACGGTCCGCGTTCTGACCGTGGGGAAACGCTCGATTCAGTACAACGGTGAAGAAAGTGTTATCCTCGAAGGTGAAGTGGCCGACGAGACGGGCAAAATCTCCTACACCTCGTGGGAAGAGTTTGGGTTCGAGGCCGGCGACACGCTCACAATCGGGAACGCTGGTGTTCGTGAGTGGGACAACAAGCCGGAGCTGAATCTCGGCGAGTCGACGACAGTCGAGCGCGATGACTCGACGCTCGAAGTCCCCTTCGACGTGGGCGGTGAGGCGACACTGGCGGAACTCACGCCGGGTGACCGCGGTATCACCGTCGAAGCAGAAATCCTCGACTCCGAGTCGAAGACAATCGACGGCCGCGACGGCGAGACGGCGATTCTGAGCGGCGAACTCGCCGACGAGACGGGAAAACTCCCGCTCACCGACTGGGAACCACGAGATGAGGTGGCGGCCGGCGAAACCATTCGGATCGAAGACGCCTTTGTTCGGGAGTTCCGCGGTGTCCCCTCGGTCAACATCTCGGAGTTTTCGACAGTTACGTCGCTGTCGCGCGATATCGCAATCTCCGAGACAGCGCCACGGCACTCGATTCGAGACGCAATCGAGAGCGGTGGACTGTACGACGTGGAACTGGTCGGCAACGTCGTCGACATTCGCGACGGCTCCGGCCTCATCGAGCGCTGTCCACAGTGTGGCCGCGTCACCCAAAATGGGGAGTGTCGCAGCCACGGCGCAGTCGAGGGCGAAGACGACCTTCGCACGAAGGCGATTCTTGACGATGGCACCGGCACCGTGACCGTCATCCTCGACGACGACCTGACTTCGGAGGTCTACGGCGGCGGACTCGAGGCGGCGAAAGACCATGCCCGCGACGCGATGGACCGCGAGGTTGTTGCCGACCAGATTGCAGATGGCGTCGTCGGCCGTGAGTACCGCGTCCGGGGCTCGCTGACCGTCGACGACTTCGGAGCGAACCTCGAAGCCGCGGAGTTCGTCGAACACGCTGCGGACCCGGCTGAACGTGCTCGTCGCCTGCTCTCGGAGGTCCAGTCATGAGTGGCTCTGAGGGCAGCGGCGCAGGCCAGCGCGAGGTTGCCTACCGCATCTTCGCTGCCGAGTTCGAGGGTGCTGACTACGATTTCTCCGAGAGCGACGAAGAGCGAGCGCCAAATTACGTAATCACGCCGACCGGTGCGCGCGCAAATCGCCTCTTTGTGGTCGGTGTCCTGACCGAAATCGAGCAGGTCAGCGAGGACGTGCTCCGCGCTCGTGTTGTCGACCCGACGGGAGCCTTCGTCCTCTACGCGGGGCAGTACCAGCCCGACGAGCAGGCCTTCCTCGAACGGGCCGACCCACCAGCGTTTGTTGCCGTCACGGGCAAAGCGCGGACCTTCCAGCCAGACGATTCCGACCAGGTGTTCACCTCGATTCGGCCGGAGTCGATCAGCGAGGTTGACGCCGAGACACGAGACCGCTGGACCGTCCAGACCGCCGAACAGACTGTCGACCGGATTCGCTGGATGACGACGGCACAGACACTCGACTCCGATGACCTTCGCGCGGAACTGCGGGCCCGCGGCGCGGAAGATGGCCTCGCCCACGGAATTTCGCTTGCAATCGACCACTACGACCCCACGCCGACGTATCTCGATACACTGTACGAACTGTCACTCGACGCGGCCCGAGTCGTTGCTGGCGAGGCCGACGAAGTGGTCGAATTCAACACCCAACCCGACGCGGGTGGCGATATGACTGTTGCAGACCTGGCCGCGAAACTCACCCTTCCCGGTGACGACGCCGACGTTGACACATCGCCAGTCGCTGACGTCGAGACGGGCGAGGAGACAGCATCGTCGGCTGAGACGAGCGACACGGACGCGGTCGAATCGCCGTCGACGGCAGAGTCTGAGGCGGAGCCTGAAGCGTCAGAACCTGACGCAGTGGACGACCCAGACCCAGAACCTGAACCAGAGCCCGAATCGATAGAATCGACCGACACTACAGACGAGCCCAGCGAGTCGGCCGCGTCTGCGGAGGCCGACTCCTCAGAGGCAGACTCGTCGCCGGAGCCTGGCTCCGAAGACACCTCGGCCGCTGACGCCTCCGGTGAGGGCGACGCTGACGAACTCGGGGATTTCGAGCCTGAGGAGTTCGAACTGGAAGAGGACACTCGCGAAGAACTCGAAGAGGAGTTCGGCACCGAATTCCAATCCGGGTCAGAGGTCGACGACCCCGGCAACGCCGATATCGACACGCCGGACCCCGAGGAACTGGCCGACGAGACGGCAAGCGAAGCGGACAGCGCGGAAACCGACGACGAACCAGACGACGCAGCCGAGACTGCCAGTGAGACAACAGCGACTGCGGACAGTGCAGACGAGAGCGAGACGGAGGCCGACGCAGACGAACGCGACTCTGCAGACGCTGTCGATGACCCACAAGAGGCAGTTGTCGACCTGATGGCGGAGTTGGACGACGGCGCTGGCGCGGCCCGCGAGGACCTGCTCACCGAGATGGAGGAGCGCTACGGCCTCGATAGCGAGGCGACCGAGGAGGCGATTCAGGGCGCGCTGATGGACGGGCAGTGTTACGAGCCCGACGACGACCATCTCAAGCCGATCTGATGTCGGTCGAACCGATCCCCGACGAACGGGCGGCCGTTGCCCACACCGGCGAGCAGACGCTGTTGCTCATCGCTGACTACCACGCCGGTATCGAGAGCGTCCTGCGCGTCGAGGGGGTCGAACTGGAGTCACAGGCCGACCAGCGCCGCGAGCGCGTGCTCGATTTACTCGCCGAAACTGACGCCGACCGGCTCGTTATCCTCGGGGACTTGCTCCATGCTGTCGGAGAACCGTGGGACAGCGAGCGCGAGGAACTGCGCGACCTCTTTGCTGCGCTCGCCGTTCCGGTGACGCTGGTCAAGGGCAACCACGACGGCGATATCGAGGAGTTCATCGAGGACATCGACCACCAGATTACAGTCACCGATTCGCGGGGGACACGCATCGGACCGATTGGATTCGTCCACGGCCACACCTGGCCTGCGCCGGATGTGCTCGACGCCGAGATCGTCTGTCAGGGCCACGAACACCCCGTCGTCAGGCTGGAAGACAGCGTCGGCGGCAGTCGAATGGAACCCGCGTGGCTTCGTGGCCAACT
Source organism: Halovenus sp. (assembly GCA_028274925.1). Classification (GTDB taxonomy): domain Archaea; phylum Halobacteriota; class Halobacteria; order Halobacteriales; family Haloarculaceae; genus Halovenus. Next base: position 3,602 of record JAQCNR010000036.1, on the reverse strand, counting down.
CGCACCCGAGGCGTTTGCCGAGGCGGTTCCGGAGGCGACGCCAGACGGTGACCTCGTCGTGTTCCCAGCGTTCAACCACCGCTCGGGTGGGACGTGGGTCAACGTCGAGGGCCAGGAGTTTCTCTCGCCGTTCCTTCCCGAAGGACTGGCCACCGGTGAGGCGTATCTCCTCGATGGAACGCGACTCGGCCCGTATCGGTCGGTCTGAGCAACTTCGCCCCAAAACCTGATACCCCTGGCCCAAATACATAACGCAGAGATGGCATCGTCCGAAGACATGGGTGGGTCTACGCCAGAACTCGACTCGCTTGTCCGCGATACCGATTTCTTCCGTTCGTTGGTTGAGAATGGCTCTGATGCGATTGTTTCGATTGACAAGGAGAGTACAGTCCTGTACGCGAACCAAGCTGTCAAGCGCGTGTTTGGCTACGAACCCGATGAACTCGTCGGCGAGGAGCTGACGGTGATTATGCCCGAGCGGTTCCGGAGTAAGCATTTCAATGCAATCGACCGGTATCTCGACACTGGCGAACGCCAGTTAGACTGGAACAGCACTCGACTCCCCGCCAAACACGACGACGGCCACGAGGTGATGCTATCAATTACCTTCGAGGAACATACCTACGAAGGCAAACAGATATTTTCGGGGATTATGCGAGATATCTCCGAGGAGGTCGAACAGCAGCGCGAACTCGAACGGCAAAACGAGCGACTGGAGCAGTTTGCCAGCCTTGTGAGCCACGACCTCCGGGACCCACTGCAGGCAGCGAAGGCAACGACAGCAGTCGCACGGGCTGGCGACGAGGAGGCGCTCGAAGACCTCGAAGATATCTACGACCGGATGGACGCGCTCATCGAGGACGTGCTCACCCTCGCCAAACAGGGCCAGTCGGTTGGGGAGACTGAGTCGATTCCGCTGTCGACCGTCGCTGAGGCTGCGTGGTCGACCGCAGGGTCGGAGCGTGCAACGCTGGAACTCGCAGACTCGCTGCCGACAGTGTCGGCCGATCACGAGCGACTGAGAGCGTTGTTCGAGAATCTGTTTCGCAACGCACTCGAACACGGCGCAGAGTCGGCCACCGTGTCGGTTGCTGCACTCGAGGAGGCTGCTGGCTTCTACGTTGTCGACGACGGACCAGGGTTTGGCGACGCTGATTCTGAGGAACTGTTCACCTACGGCTACACGACCAACGAGGATGGCACTGGCTTTGGCCTGAGTATCGTCGCGGAAATCGCAGAGGCCCACGGCTGGGAGGTGTCCGCGACAGAGAGCGATAGGGGTGGTGCCCGGTTCGAGGTTCGGACATGACAGGCGACACGGACCGTCCAGTTGTCCTCGCAGTTGACGACGAAAAGCGGGTCGTCCAAGCCTTCGATATCTGGCTTGGCGACGGCTACGATGTCCGGACCGCCACCGGCGGGACGGAGGCGCTGGAGCAACTCGACGACACCGTCGACGTGGTCTTGCTCGACCGACATATGCCGGACATGTCCGGCGACGAGGTGCTCGAACAGATCCGCGAGGCGGAGTACGACTGTCGCGTAGCGATGGTCACCGCAGTCGCCCCGGAGTTCGACATCGTCGACATGGAGTTCGACCACTACGTCTCCAAGCCAGTCGACGAATCTGACCTCCGGATGGTCGTCGACCGACTGCTCGATATCCAGCACTACGACGAGCGACTGGCCGACCTCTACCGGGTCGTCCAGAAAATCGCCACCCTCGAAGAAGAGATGACCGTCTCTCGACTCGACCTTCACGAGGAGTACGCCAATCTCGTCGAGGAACGCGAGCGCCTCCGCGAGGAGACTCGCGACCAGATTGGCGAGATGGACCGCGAAAATCTGGACGATGTCTTCGAGATGATTGGCTCGCAGTAACCGAAGGCCTAGTATTTTGCCGGTCGGGGCAGGAGTACAGTGCATGGAGAGAGGCGACGATTCTCGTGGCCGGTGGCTGCTCGATACGCTGCGCGCTGTCTCTCGCGTGGTTGCCGAGGACACCGACGCGGCGACAGTTGCCAGACGACTCCCGGCGGAACTCGTTGGGGTCCCGGAGCACACGGCAGCGTGGACTGGGCATCCGACACGTTCGCCAGCAGCGATTCGTCTCCGGACGGCGTCGGACTCGCTTCCTGACCGGGTCGGTGTCGAGGGTGGACTCACTCGACAGGCGCTGGACGCAGACGCGCCACAGATTTCTGCGGCCGAGAACTGTCCGGAGCATCAACAACTCGTCGAGGCCGGGGCAATTTCCCCGGCAGCGACGGCTCTCGTCATTCCCCTGCCAGCCCTGCACCAGGACGCCGTGGTCCATCTCTACACTGATGGCGACCGCTCAGCGGCAGAGTCGACAGAGATTATCGACGAGATAGCGGCGCTACTCGGGACAGGCTTCGAGCAGCGAGAGACGGCCCGAGAACTCACCCGTGAGCGCGAGCGACTGGAAGCACTTCGCTCGCTGGTTTCTCACGACTTTGGCAACCCAATTAACATCGCTGCCGGACGCCTCGATCTGGTCCGCACGGAGTGTGACAGCGAGCATATCGGCCACGTCGAGTCGGCGCTGACGCAACTCGAATCACTGGCCGACCAGGGACTGTTGTTCGTCAAGGCCGGCCGCGAACTCGAGACACAAACCGAACTCGAACTGGCGACAATTGCCGAGGAGTGCTGGACCGTCACCGGCGCACCAGCAGACGCCCTCACTGTAGAGGAACTGCAGGTCTATGCCGAACCAGAGCGACTCCGGATGCTGTTGAACCAGTTGTTCGACAATGCGGTTGTCCACACCGACAGCGTGACGGTCACCGTTGGACCGCTCGCTGACGACCGCGGTTTCTACGTCGAGGACGACGGGCCGGGGATTCCTGACCGGGAGTTAGAGTACGTGTTCGACCGTGGCTACACAACCGTCACCGAGCGGGACGGCAACGGACTTGCGCTGGTCGAAGAGATAGCCGGCGCGCTGGGCTGGGCGGTCGATATCACCGAGAGTGACGAGGGCACCCGACTCGAGATTGTCACGACGACGTGGTAAGGGTGACACATATGACCCTGGCCGGCCAAGCGTGACCAATGGCCGATGTCGTCGTCGTGGACGACTCGCAGTTTATGCGGGTCCAGATCCGCGAGATTCTGGAGGAAGGGGACCACACTGTGGTCGGGGAGGCCGAAAATGGCACACAGGCCATCGAAGCCGTCCAGGAACACCGTCCTGATGTCGTGACGATGGACGTGAAGATGCCGGGGATGGACGGCATCGAAACAGTCGCTGAACTCATGGCCACCGACCCGACGCCGGTGTTGATGCTGAGTCGGTACACCGAGGAAGGCGCTGACACCACGCTTGACGCACTCGACGCTGGGGCGGTCGATTTCATGCGGAAACCCGACGGCGAGGTGACGACGAGTCTCATCGAGTACGCGGACGACCTTGTCGAACTCGTCGGTGTCGTTGCCGACGCCGATGTCGAACAGGTCGACGCCGCCGCGACACCTGCGTCGGTTCCCGGCGACGACGCTTCGCCGACGGTCCCTGAACAGGTGGCCGCGCCGGTTGTTGCTGCCGAGGAACTGGACACGCCGCCGACGCTGTTCGT
>JAQCNR010000206.1 GCA_028274925.1 Halovenus sp. | reverse complement strand
AAGATTTCCTCGAATGGGTCGTGCGAGAGAACGACGTGGGTCTCGACATCGGCACCGAACTCTTTCACGTCTTCTTCTGCCTGGTCGAGCAGGTGATGGGCAGCCTCGTATTCTCGCTGGTCACGGGCAGCCTCCAGTGACGTCTGGTCGGGCACGCCGACGATGTTGACCGCGACGACGGTTCCGTCGCGCTCTTTGGCCAGCGCCGCACCGAGTTCGACCAGGTCCTTCTCGTGGGCAGGATTCGCCAGCGGAACCATCACCCGGAAATCGTTGGCTTCGGGCTGGACAGACGTTGCCGCGGAGACGGCGGCGTCGGGCAGGTCTTCCGAGCGAGAGATAACCCACTCGCCGAGGACGCCGGTGGCTTCGACACGCTGGCGAGCGTAGAAAAAGTACCACAGGATGGCGAAGACGACGAGCGCGCCACAGAGGACGATGACGATGGGCTTGATGAAGTAAATCAGCGCGAACGAGGCGACAGCACCCACAATTGGAACGATTGGATACAGCGGGGCCGTATAATCCGGATTGTATCCCTCCGGTTCGGCCTCACGCATCACGACGAGTGCGATGTTGAGCAGGCCGTAGACGACCAAGTGCAGCACTGAGCCAGCCGTCGCCAGCAGTTCGAGATTTCCGAAGGTCAGGAAGACGAGAATCAGCAGGCCAGTCAGTCCAATCGCGCGGTAGGGCGTTCCGAATCGCGGGTGAATCGTGTTCAGTTTGGGTGTGATAATCTTCTCTCGGCCCATCGCGAAGTTGATCCGCGACGAAGAGAGAATCGACGCGTTGGCCGAGGACGCCGTCGCGAGCAGCCCACCGAACAACAACAGTCCAGTCCCAATGAAGCCGAGTGTCGTTCCGAGGATTGCGTACTGCGAGAACAGCAGTTCTGCGGCGTCAACAACCGCTGTACTGTTGTTGCTGACGAGTTCGTTCGGGACAGCCGCGAGCAAAACGACGAGAAACAGCGCGTAAATGGTCGTCACGATGACGACGCTGCCGATGACAGCGAGCGGGAGATTCCGGCCGGGATTTTTGATTTCTTCGGCAACCGAGGTGATCTGAACGAAGCCAAGATACGAGACGAAGACGACTGCCGTCACTGGCAAGATTTGTCCAACTGCACCGGGCGGCGCAAGCGGACGGAGTGCGTTCAGGTCGGCGTTGAGCAGTCCAACGACCGTGAAGAGAGTGAGAATCGCGACGAGAATCGAGACGATGATAATCTGGAGGCCACCGGTCTATTTCGCACCGAGATAATTGACCGTGATGAAAAACAGCGCGCCAATCAGCCCAATTACCTGTGCGGCTTCCAGCGACACCGGCCCCGCGCCAATCGGACCGAGGCCGATGAGCGCGTTGACGTACTCGCCGAGACCGTACATGTAGAACGCAGACGCGAACGCCAGTCCCAGCCAGTTCGCCCAGCCCGTTATCGTCCCGAACAGTGGGCCAAGCGCCCGGTTGACGTAGAAGTACGCACCGCCGGATTTCGGCATCGCGGTCCCGAGTTCAGACGCCGACAGGGCAGTAAAGATGGCGATGACGCCGCCGAGGACGAACGTTCCGGCAGCGAGCGGGCCGGCGCGGGCGACTGCCGTGCCGGGGAGGACGAAGATACCGGCACCAATCATCGTGCCGATACCGATGGTCAGCGCCGCGAACAAACCGAGGTCCTTTGCGAGTTCCTCGTCGTCGCTCACAGCGACTCACCTACGGGAGAACACCAGTGCATACCCGCTTACTCGCCTGAGAAGATAATCAACGTTGTGACTCGCCTCAGCTATGTGACCAAAATCTGGCTCAGCGGACAGACTGTGCGAGTCCCAGAAAGATGGAAAATCCGGGTACATCTGTCATCGTCGTTATGAGTATTGTCGCAGACGTGGCTGGGTCTTTCCCGATACGGTTGTCGTCCAACTCCACCGTGACCTCGCCCACTACCCCGAAGAAAGTTTTGTGCGTCAGGACTGTTCAACCGGTTCGAAGTATGACGCCGCGGTGTCGTCACGCCGGAGTTCGCCGACCGTTTCGGCGCCGCAGCGCCCACACACAGTCGGCGGGTCGGGCAACGCAAACACGGTCTCACAGCGCTGGCACGCGTAGTACCGAAGCCCGAGCATATCACCACAAGGGCCCGGAGCGACAAAACAAGTTGGGAGTGGTATGCTGTCGACTCACTCTGCTGAAGCCACATCCCACGGACACACCGCTTGGCGCCGCTGTGGGTGTCGAAAGGCAGTCCTTTATGCCGATCCCACCCTAATAACTCGTAATGTCAGATTTGTCTGGACGGTCGGTTGCCGTCGTCGGCGGCGGGTTCGGTGGCCTCTCGGCAGCCTGTTACCTCGCCGACGCCGGCGCAGATGTGCGCCTGCTCGAAAAGAACGACCAGCTCGGCGGCCGAGCGAGTCGGCTCGAACGTGATGGGTTCAAATTCGACATGGGCCCGTCGTGGTATCTCATGCCCGACGTCTTCGAGCGGTTTTTCGCCCACTTCGACCACGAGCCCTCCGATTACTACGACCTCGAACGGCTCGACCCACACTACCGCATCTTCTTCAAGGACGGTGACCAGATTGACGTGCGTGGTGACCGTGCTGAGATGCGCGAGCTATTCGAGTCCTACGAGGCAGGCGCTGGCGACGCCTTCGAGAACTATCTCGACACCAGCCAGACCCACTACGAGACGGCGATGGAGAAGTTCGTCTACGAAGACCGCTCGCGGCTACGGGACTGGGTTGACGCTGACGTGATGAAAGCCGCGCCAATTGGCCTGCAACTCACCGGGACGATGCAGGATTACGTTGACGACTACTTCGAGAATCCCAAGCTGAAACAGATTATGCAGTACTCGCTTGTTTTCCTCGGCGGTGCGCCGAAGAACACACCAGCGCTGTACAACATCATGAGCCACGTCGATTTCAACCTCGGCGTCTACTACCCTGATGGCGGCCTGAGTGCGGTTGTCGACGGCGTCGTCGAACTCGGCGACGAACTCGGCGTCACCTACGAAACGGGCGCAGAGGTGACCACAATAACGAAAAGTCGAGATTCTTTCATCGTCGAAATTGACGAGGGCGAGCAAACATACAAGCCAGAGAGCGTCGTCGTCAACGCGGATTACGCCCACGCAGAACAAGAACTACTCCCAGAACACGAACAGCAGTACGACGAGAAGTACTGGGACAAACGCACCTACGCACCCTCGGCGTACCTGCTGTACATGGGTGTCGAAGGCGACGTTGACCCGCTCGAACACCACACGCTGGTCCTGCCGGAAGACTGGGATGGCCACTTCGAGGAGATTTTCGACGACCCGGCCTGGCCCGACGAGCCAGCCTACTACATCTGTGTCCCCTCGAAAACCGACGACAGCGTCGCACCGGAGGGCCACAGCAACCTCTTCGTGCTCGTCCCAATTGCGCCGGGACTGGCCGACGGGGATGGCCTCCGCGAGAAGTATCGCGAGAAGATTCTCGACGACATTGCCGAGAATACCGGCGTCGACTTGCACGACCGAATCGTCGTCGAAGAGCAGTTCTCGGTGTCGGATTTCGTCGACCGATACAACGCGACCGAAGGGACAGCGCTGGGGCTGGCCCACACGCTCCGACAGACGGCACTCCTGCGGCCCAACAACCGCTCGTCGGCCGTCGATGGGCTGTACTTCACCGGGTCGTTCACGACACCGGGCATCGGCGTCCCGATGTGTCTCATCAGCGGCCAGCACACCGCCGATGCGCTCATCGAGGACTACGCACCCGTAGTTCAGTAGGAGACCAATGACAGATGTCAGCGACCGTCTGAGCGGGCTTGCGCCCTCCGAGCAGACGTTCGTGGGCTATCTGTTCTGGCTCTCACGGCCACGCTTTTGGCTCTATCTCGCCGGACCGGTCGTCGTCGGCGTCGCCTACGGAGCCTCCTCGACGGCGGAGTATTTCACACCGCTGTCGGTTGCGCTGTTTGCGTACTTTCTCGTCCCGGCGAATATCTTTCTCTATGGAATCAATGACATCTTCGACGCCGACGTCGACGAGGATAATCCCAAAAAATCCGACGATGGCAAGGAGGTGCAGTACCGCGGCGGCCGTGCGGTGACGGTGCTGGTGGTGCTGTCGGCGCTTGCGGCATTTGCGTTCGTGCCTGCGTTGCCAGCGGTAGGCGTCGCCGCCCTTGCTGGCTTTCTGGTGCTTGGTGCAACCTACAGCGCACCGCCGCTTCGGTTCAAAACCACACCCGTGCTGGATTCCATCTCGAATGGTCTGTACATCATGCCGGGTCTTGTCGCGTACGCGGCGCTTGCAGGAACCCTGCCGCCTGCGCTGGTCGTCGCCGGTGGGTGGCTCTGGACGATGGGAATGCACACTTTCTCGGCCATCCCGGATATCGAACCCGACCAGGCCGCGGGGATTCAGACAACTGCAACGGTACTCGGTCACGACCGAACGCTCGCGTACTGTGCTGGCTGTTGGCTCGCGGCGGCAGTCTTGATGGGACTCGTCCACCCCGGATTCGCTGTCGTCTTCGCCATCTACCCACTCTTTATTGCCGGGATTGCCGTCGCGTCTGTCGACATCGACCGGGCGTACTGGTGGTTTCCGGTGCTCAACACGATTGCCGGGGCAGCGCTGACGATGGCCGCAATCTGGAGGCTGACCTATGCCTGACTCCTCGGAGTCTGGAACCCGCGAACACCTGCGCCGACTGCTGTCGGACCGCAGGGCGGTCGAACACAGCCTCGACAGCCTCGTCGCCGAGAACCGGTTCACGATTGCCGTGGTCTTCCCCGTCGTCGGGGCAGTGCTGTTGCTCGCCAGCGCCGAGGGATTGCTCCCGGAACCGCTGGCGTTCAACCCGTGGCTCGTCCTGTGTGGGGTGGCGGTGATGCGGTTGCCGCTCGTCGGCGGCCTCGCGCCGCTTCTCAACCGGCGGGCCGGACTCGCGCTGGGCGCGCTGGTTGTCTACACCTATGCCATCGAGTACGTCGGCGCAACGACTGGCCTTCCCTACGGTGAGTTCGAGTACGTCGTCTCGCTGGGCCCGATGCTGCTCGGAACGATTCCGTGGGCACTGCCGCTGTTTTTCATTCCACTGGTGCTCAATGCCTACCTGCTCTGTCTGCTTACCCTCGGCGAGCGAGCACGCTCACGGGCGGTCCGCGTGCCGGTTGTCGCCGCGATGGTCGTCGCAATCGACCTCGTGCTCGACCCCGGTGCTGTCGCGCTTGGCTTCTGGCGCTACGAAGCAGGGATATTCTACGGCGTCCCGGCAATCAACTACGCCGGATGGGTGCTCAGTGCTATCGTCGCAACTGTGTTGATTGACGTGGCGTTCCCGCGGACAGCCCTGCTCGACCGGATTGGGCGCTGTGAGTACATGCTCGACGACATGGTGAGTTTCGTCCTGCTGTGGGGGGCAATCAACGCCATCTACGGCGCGTGGATTCCCGTCGCCATCGCGGCGGGGTTCGCCGTGGCACTCTTCCAGTTCGACCGGTTCGACTTCCCGGCCGCTGACCGACCATTCTGAGCGATCCACTGACTTGGGCAAAAGATAACCCACCGTTCAGCACCGCTGGGCCGCCAGCAGAGAGTGTTGGCTATCGCCCAGCCACGAATATTAGGTGCCTTCGAGAGTAATAGGCATACACACAACTATTATGTGATTGTGACTCTGTCACAATCTATGGCACCGACAGGGCCATTTCACGGGGGACAGCGAACAGGGGGACAAACAGACGACCGGTCGGTGAACCGGCGGTCATTCTTGCGTCGAGGGACGGCCGCGGCGGTGGGGGCCGCCGCGTTCGTCGGGACGACGGGAACGGCCGCAGCCGGGGGGTTGGTCGACGGCGAAGGGACCAAAGCCGAGGCACCCGACAACTTCCCGCGAGTCTCGACACGGGACCACTTCGACAGCGACGCGAACCTCATCAACGGCGAGAGTGCGTGGAGCTACGACGTCGAGGGGTCGTGGCCCGGGTCGTGGGGTGAGGACACCCTGACACTGTTGATTCACGGGTTCAAGAGCACCGACGGTGACGACAGCGACATCGACTCAGGCTACGAGTGTCAACTCGGCCTCGAAAAGAACGGCTACACCGGCGACACCGCCGTTTTCACCTGGGACTCCGACGAAGGCGGCAGTATCGACCTCGGCTGGTCGGACGCGAAGGATATTGCCGAGCGAAACGGGCGGAAACTCGCTAACTTCACGCAGTGGTACACAAGCGCCTACGACGTGAACGTCCAATGGGTTGCGCACTCGCTGGGCGCTCGGGTCGTGCTGTTTGCGCTGAAGTCGCTGACCGAAGACTACAGTCGGGCAAACGCGGTCAAGTCGGTTTCACTGCTTGGCGGCGCAGTTGCCGACGACTCCGTCTCGCTCGATGCGGGCTGGTTCGACACCGAATACGGTCAGTACATCGAGTACGCGGCCGAGCAGTGTGACAACTTCTACAAAGACGACGACAGTGTCCTGGAGTACATCTTCGAGACCCGGGAGTGGGAGGACGCCGCCGGCGAGAAAGGCTGTGCCGGCCCCGAACCGGCGAACTATACGGACTACGACGTGGCGGATATCGTGCCGACACACTACGATTATTACGTCAGAAACTACGGCTGTCTGCCACAGGTCGTCGAGAAGTGGTAGTTACTTGACCGACGGGACAGCGTGCTCGGCGTCGCCTGACGTCGTCTCGTCGACGGGGACAGCACTCACACGACGGAAGACAGTCACCGGGTCTTTGTACCGCCGCCAGTTCCACCACGTCTTGGCGACGAG
>JAQCNR010000022.1 GCA_028274925.1 Halovenus sp. | reverse complement strand
TCGGCGGGAAAAGTACACGCCAGCGATTAGGAGACCGACGAGGGGGAGCAACACACCGTAGATGTACACCACCGGTACTGCGAGATTTCGCCGGGTGGCGTTGACGTGAACAATGAGCGCCAAAAGAAACTGGAGGAGTTCCAGGCCAGCGGCCGCGAACAAAATCCGCTCCATCATTGTCTGCCGTTTTGCTGTCGAGCAAATAGTCGTGTCGTCCTGTCTCACAGAGAGAAAACTGTCCCACGAATCGGTCAGTTCGAGTCCTCCTGCGGAGTCATCCACTCACTCGCCTGCGGTTCGTCGGGGTCGGTCGGAATCTCGACCAGTCGTGGCTCGTCGCTGTCGAGCGCACGCGTGAGTTCAGTTTTAATTTCCCCCGGCGTCTCCGCACGCGCCGCTTCGACACCCATCCCCGCCGCGATTGTCGTGAACGCTAACGGCGCGTCGGCCCATCCGTATGCTCCCTCGCCAAGCCCGAAGGTCCGGTCGGCTTCCTCGCTGATGATTGCGTAATCGCTGTTGTTGAAAACGACCACAGTGACCGGAATATCCTCGCTGGCGGCGGTGTGGAGTTCGTGGATACACATCATCAGCCCGCCGTCACCAGATAGCGCAACGACGTTCTTGTCGGGGTTGGCGACCTGTGCGCCGATGGCGGCCGACAGTCCGGTTCCCATCGTTGCCCACGACCCGGGGTTGACGTACGAACGCGGCCCACAGGCGTCGAAGGTGTTCAACGCCCAGACCCGAAAGCCACCGGCGTCGACTGACACGACAGTCTCCTCGGGAAGCGCCGCTCTGACTGCTCTGAGCGCCCGCACCGATGTGATCGGGGGGTCGTCGTCAAGCAACGGGTCGATTCGCTCCTCTGTCGCGTTCCGGACGACAGTTGCGCGCTCCACGCCGCCGGTGCCAGCCGTCGCAGACAGTTCAGCGTCCAGCGCTGCCAGTGCGTCCGCCGCGTCAGCCACAATTCCCACTGTGAGGTCGTAGCCAGTACCGAGGTCGCCGGGCGAAAGCGTGACCTGAACAATCTCTGCGGGCATCTCGACTGACCAGTGCCGCGTCGCGACGCCGTCGAAATCAGTACCAACTGCCAGCAAGGCGTCGCTGTTGGCGAGACAGTCGAGCAGTTCGGGACTGGCACTGCCCGAAAGTGTACCTGCGATACGCTCGTTGCTGTCCGAGACAACGCCTTTGCCTTTGTAGGTAGTGACGACTGGCGCGTCGAGAGCGTCGGCGACAGCAAGCAGTTCTTCGCTCGCACCCGCCGCGCGAGCACCACCACCGACGAGGATGACCGGACGTTCTGCTCCTTCGAGACAGGACGCCGCCGCGCGGATATCCTCGTCCGGGAGTTCTGGGGTGTCGGGCTGTGGGTGACCCGAGGGAACAGTTGCGAGCGGGCGGTCCTGCACGAGGAAATTCTTCGGAATCCCAATCCGCACCGGTCCCTTCGGCGGCGTCGTTGCAGTTTCGATTGCCCGCCGAACCACGACTCGTGTCGCAGCAGGTCGCTCAACGAGGATATTCTCCTTCACTAGTGGGTCGTAGGTTTCCGGCGGCGTCTCGTGAATACCGTCGCCACCCCGGACGTCGGGTTCAGTCTCGACAGCAATGTGCACGAGCGGCGTGCAATCGTTCGCGGCGTTTTTCAGTCCGTTCAGCGCGTTCATGTCGCCGGGACCGGGGACGACCACCGTCGCCGCGGGGTCGCCGCTGGTCTCGGCGTAGCCCCACGCTTCGTGTGAGACGGCCGTCTCGTGGCGGGCAACGAGAAAGCGCGTCTCGTCTCTGTCGGCAATCGCCTCGTTCAGCGGCAGCGTCTGTTTTCCGGGAATGCCGAAGACCGTATCGATGCCACCCGCGGCGAGTTCGTCGATCACACCGCGACTGATTCGCATACCTCGCTTTCGGCGAACGGAAATAAAAAATCACCCCACCAGGGACAATGGTCTAATAGCCGCCCCACGATGCGCGATCCATGACCGACGAGCAGACCGCGCCACTGGACGGAATTACAGTGCTCGACGCCTCCAGAGTGCTCTCTGGGCCGTTCTGCACGATGCAACTCGGCGACCTCGGTGCGGACGTGATCAAAGTCGAACGTCCCGACGGCGGCGACCAGACTCGCGGATGGAAACCGCCGACCTACGGCGACTCCGAAGAGTCGGCGTACTACCTGAGTATCAACCGAAACAAGCGCTCGGTTGCGGTCAACCTCACGACCGAGCGTGGCCGCGAAATCTTCCGGAATATCGCCGCAGACGCGGATGTGCTCGTCGAGAACTTCCGCGTTGGACAGATGGACTCGTGGGGACTGGGTTACGACAACTTGCGAGAAGACAATCCCGGCCTCATCTACTGTCACATCACGGGCTACGGCGAAACTGGACCGTACAGTGAACGCCCGGCCTACGACCTCATCATGCAGGCCGAGGGCGGAATGATGTCGATCACCGGCGAGCAAGGGCGCGAACCAGTCCGTGTCGGGGTTGCTATCGCCGATATCGCCGCGGGGATGTACGCCACCCAGGCGATTCTCGCCAGACTATTTCGCCGGGAGTTCGCCGACAGCGGCGGCGACAAACTCGACATCAGCTTATTCGACAGCATCGTCGCCTGGCAGACGTACATGGCGTCGTACTACTTCGGCACCGGCGACCCGCCGGGACGGATGGGTAGCCGTCACCCGACAATCGCGCCGTATCAAGCATTTCCTACGAAGGATGATTACGTCGTCGTCGCCTGCGCCTCCGAGCATATCTGGCCGCGATTCTGCCGAGCGCTGGACCGCGAGGAGTTGGTCGACGACAAGCGATTCGAGACCAACGAGAAGCGAGTCGACAACCGCGATGACCTCGATTCGATTCTCGGCGCGGAAATCGAGCAGTACACCACCGCTGAGATTGTCGACCGGTTACAGGAGTACGACGTGCCCGCACGGGCGGTCAACGACATGGCCGATGTCTTCTCCCACCCACAGATGGAACCCCGGAATATGCGCCGGACGATGGACCATCCGACTGTTGGTGAGATAGAGACGCCCGGCAGCCCGATGAACTTCCAGAACGGACAGACGGCCTTCGACGAGCACCCACCCGGGCTGGGTGAGCAGACGGCTGAAATTCTCGCTACTCGCGGATACAGTGACGAGGAAATTGAACGCCTCCGAAACGACGGCGTTGTCAGGTAGTGTTACATCTTGTCGGCAATCTTCTCGACAGCAATCACGAACCGATAGAACAGGTAGACGACGAACAGTGAGAGCGCGATTCCGCCAGTCCACAGCCACAGGATTGCTGGGCCGAGCAGCGTTCCCTGAATAAGAATCCCGTAGAGGAAGGTGAGGAAGACGAGGACGACCAGCCCCACTGCGGCCCACGTCGGCACCTCGAATTCAGATTCTGACGTTGCCATATTTCAACTCAGCAACGCAAAATTGATGAATCATAGGTCGGCTCAAACGGCCGTTTGAGCCGTCAGGTCAACTCGATATCGTCGACGACCTTTTTCCCGCTCGGGTGCGCCCTGCGCACCGCTCGCGGCAAAAACGTCGATGAAAAAGCCTGTCCGCTCCCTTCAGTCGCGGACAGTAGAGTCGCAGGTTAGGTCAACTCGATATCGTCGATATCGTGATGGCGGGCGGCGAGTCGACGGGCGGCGTCGATATTGCGGCCGTCTGCGCCGATCGCAGCACCGCGGTCTTCCTCCGCGACTTCGACGTAGGCGAGTCGGTCGTCGTTTTCGCTGATCGTGACGTTGTAGACGGCAGCGGGCGCGAGCGTGTTAGCTACGAAATCCTCTGCTGTCGGTGCGTCTTCGACGAGTTTGATCGGTTTCCCGATCTGTTCTTCGACGCCAGAGACGTGTTCGCCGCCAGCACCGATTGCCTTGCCCATCTCTCCCGTCTTGATCAGGAAGATGACGCGGTCGAACTCCTCGTCGACGAGGCAGTCTTTGACCGTCGCCTCGGTTTCAGTCTCGAAGAGGCCGGCCAGTTGGCGCGCTTCGTCCGAGAGAGTAATTGCCATCTCAATCAGCCTGTTCGCCGCCGCTTGTCATCCGCAGATTCACGTCACCGGTGCCGAGTTTGATCGGCTTGCCGACGATGACGTTCTCGGTCACGCCGTCGAGTTCGTCGATTTCGCCGTGAATCGCCGCGTCGAGCAGGTGACTGACTGTCACCTCGAATGCTGCACGTGCGAGCACGGAGTCTTTCGACCCAGAGATACCGTGGCGGCCAATGGACTCGATGGTTCCCTCGTTGGTCATGATATCCGAGACCAGCATCAGGTGGCGAATGTTTACGTCGTCGAGCCCCTGTTCTTCGAGGGTGTTCATCGTCTCCTCGATGATTGCCTCACGGGCTGCTTCGACGCCGAGGTTTCGGTAGATTTCGTGGATGTTGTTACAGGTCGTCCGCGAGGCGTCGACACCTTCGATGTCGAGCACGTCGCCAAAGGCCGAGCCTTCAGTGTAGAGGATGAACTCTTCGCCTTGGTCAGTCTCTTCCTTTCGGATGACGACCCGGCTAACCTCCTCGATACCCTTGAAGACAATTTCTCGCAGTTCCTCCACAAGCTGGAGCAGGTCGCGGTACGAGGGCTCCTCGGGGCCGAACTCGATGACGAGCTCGCGCTGGCGAGTCTCGACGCCGAGTTTCGACTCGATGGTCGCCGCAATCTCTTCGGCCACTTCGACTGGGTTCTCAACGGTCGGCCAGCGTTCGCGGAGGGTGTCCTCGTTGAGCGCAACCTGAACGAGCATATCCGCGACGTTCGTGGACACGTCCCCGAGCTGGAGGATTTTCGTCGCCTCGATTTTCCAGACCACTTCGTGGGCGCGCTCGCGGTGTTCGGCGTACTCGTCTTCGAGGTGAACCGTCATCATCGGCGTGTCCGGTTCCTTCCGGGCGTCGACGAGTTCGATCAGTCGCGGCAGCCCCTGAGTCACGTCAATCTCGGCGACACCGGCGTAGTGGAACGTGTTCATCGTCATCTGCGTTCCGGGTTCACCGATGGACTGGGCCGAGACTGTCCCAACAGGGTCGAGCGGGTCGACCCGGTTGTTGTAGTACTCCGCAACGGTGCCCTGCACGATGTCGTCGGCCTGTTTGGTCGTCACCTCGCGGTCTTCGAGGGTCTCGTAGACCTCGTTTTTGAGTCGTCGCGGGAGGTCAGCGTCCTCGACGAGCGCTTCGATGTCGTTGGATACGTCGTAGTCTGTCATGATATCACCTTATCAGTCGTCACTCTGTGCGAGCCACCAGTCGTCGGCGTGTTCGGAGAGGTTCGTCGGCTCGCGAGTCTCCCCGAGGAATTTCTCTTTCTCGCCGTCCTCGAACTCGGTTTCAAGTACCTGGTCGGCGATATTTTCGACATCGACCCCAGCGTTCTCCTCGGACCTGGAGACTTCAACCGGCGAGGTGCCGTCCTCACCGAACTCGAACTGGACGACCGTATCCGAGGTATCTCGGACGGTGCCGTCGTACTGCGTTTCGAGTTCCGAGAGGGCGTTGATGAGTCGGCGCTGGAGATAGCCAGATTTCGAGGTTCGGACTGCGGTATCGACCAGT
This sequence comes from Halovenus sp., assembly GCA_028274925.1. Lineage (GTDB taxonomy): Archaea > Halobacteriota > Halobacteria > Halobacteriales > Haloarculaceae > Halovenus. The sequence goes on along the minus strand of JAQCNR010000022.1, from coordinate 126 downwards.
CCTTCCCGGCCACCCATCGCGTGGAAGAAGAACTCCTTGGGGTTGAGCCCTTCACGGTAGGAGTGCTCCACGAAACCGTGGGCGTCTGCCGAGAGGTCGTTCTCCTCGAAGTGGCTCAGGGTTCGG
>JAQCNR010000502.1 GCA_028274925.1 Halovenus sp. | reverse complement strand
GTCCCAGTCACCCGACGCCAATCGTCCATCGTTGTGACGGAAGACGCACTCCCTCAAAATACCCGGGGTTGTAACCCACGGAAAACGGTCACTCTTCGAGTCGTCGCTGCAGTGTCGCCAGCAGATTCATCGCCTCCAGTGGCGTCATCGTCGCGATATCTGCTGTCCTGACTGCCTCGAACGGGTCGTCGTGGTCGCTGTGAGCGGGCCCAGCCACTTCCTCTCGGTCAGTCTGGGGCTGCCCGCCGTCACCGCTCGTCCTCCGACTACTCGCAGCGTCGTCGGCCAGAACCTCACGAGCGCGCTCGACGACAGCGGAGTCAATTCCAGCCGTCGACGCGACTTCGACGCCGTAGGACGCGTCGGCAGTCCCGCGCGTCAGGTCGTGCTCGAAGGTCACTCCGTCGTCGGTCTGTGCCGTCTCGAAGTAGCGGTTCGTCGCTCGCGGGAGGTCGGCCGCCACCGCGGTGAGGTCGTGGTGGTGGGTGGCAAAGAGTGTGAGCGCGCCAACTTCGTCGTGGAGATGTTCCGTCACCGCCTGCGCAATAGCGAAGCCATCGGCGGTGCTCGTCCCCCGGCCAACCTCGTCGAGAAGTACCAGCGAATCCTCGGTGGCGTGGGCCAGAATGTCCGCGAGTTCGGTCATCTCGACCATGAACGTCGACCGACCACCAGCGATGTCGTCGCTCGCGCCGACGCGAGTGAAAATACGGTCGACAAGTTCGACTCGTGCCTGCTCCGCGGGGACGAAACTGCCAGCCTGTGCGAGCACGACAATCAGTGCGACCTGTCGCATATACGTCGACTTGCCACTCATATTCGGTCCCGTGATGACCGCGACACGCTCGTCACCGCCGAGTGCGGTGTCGTTAGGCACGAACGAGGGCTGGGTCTGCTCGACGACCGGATGGCGGCCTGCCTCGATGTGGATACCGTCCACAGCCGGATCGTCTGGCCCCGCAACGACGGGCTTGCTGTAGCCATACTCCGCGGCGACAGTTGCGAACGAGACGAGCACATCCAGTTCGGCGATGGCAGCCGCGAGGTCCTGCAATGCTGCCGAGGCCTCACCAAATTGCCCGCGTACATCACAGAACAGTTTGTACTCCAACTTGTCAGCCCGACTCTCGGCGCGGAGAATCTCGTCTTCACGCTTCTTGAGTTCTGGCGTATAGTACCGCTCTGCGTTTTTCAGCGTCTGGCGGCGCTCGTAATCGTCCGGAACGCGGTCCAGATTCGCGTCAGTTACCTCGATGTAGTAGCCGTGCACCGAGTTGGACCCAACTTTCAGCGAGTCGATCCCGGTCCGCTCGCGTTCGCTGGCTTCCAAATCGTCAATCCACGCCTTGCCCGACCGTTCCGTCTCACGCAACTGCGCCAGTTCGTCGTCGAAGGAGGGCTTGAGGATACCGCCCTCCGTGATTTCGCGGTCCGGGTCTTCCTGAATCGCCTCCTCGATCAGCGTCCGAACAGCTTCGAGGGGGTCGAGTCGTTCTCGAATCGAGCGCAGTGCCTCGGCGTCGGGCGACCCAAGTGTCTCACGGAGGTCTGGAATGACCGCAAGCGTTGCCTGCAGTGAGCGCAAGTCTCGTGCGTTGGCCCGGCCACGGCCGATTCGAGAGACCAATCGCTCGATGTCGTAGACATCTCGGAGGTGGTCGTACAGTTGCTCGCGAGTGCGAACCGAACTACGGAGTTCCTCGACAGCGTCGTGGCGGGCCGCAATTTCGTCGGGGTCGACCAGCGGCCGGCGCAGCCACTCCTCCAGTTCGCGCCGGCCAAGCGCCGAGGCTGTCTCGTCGAGCACGCCCGCAAGCGTCGCCTCGCTGTGACCGTGGACTGTCCGGCGCTCGAATAGTTCGAGACTCTCTAGGGCAACCGCGTCGAGCAGCATGTACTCTCGCGGGTCGTACCGAGTCAGGTGGTTCAGGTAATCGAGGCGGTTCTCAGTGCCGCCGCGGGCGTACTCGGCGTAGGAAAGCACCGCACCACAGGCTGTAATCTCAGCCTCGGCGGCGAGCAGTCGCTCCGGGTGACGAAAATACTCCCCGACCGTTTCGCTGGCTTGCTCGGCGTCGAAGGCCTCACTGTCGAACGAACTGACCGTGTACGCAGAAACGAGTTCGTCCGGGACGCCCGGTCCAGCGATAATCTCGGCGGGGTCGAATCGCCCAAGTTCGTCGGCAATCGTGCCGGGGTCAGTTGCGCTGGTGGCGTAGAAATCACCGGTCGAAATGTCGAGTACTGCACAGCCAATCCGGTCACCGGCGGCGACGGCCGCGAGGTAGTTGTTCCGGTCGCCGTCGAGTAGTTCCGCCTCTGTGAGCGTTCCCGGCGTGACAATTCGCGTGACGGCGCGGTCGACGACACCGCTCGTCGCGTCTGGCTCTTCGACCTGGTCAGCAACAGCAATTCGGTGGCCCGTATCGAGCAACTGGTCGATGTAGGACTCGGCGTTGTCGATTGGGATGCCCGCCATCGCGTACTCGCCGGTGGAGTCCTCGCGCTTGGTGAGCGTAATCTCACAGGTTCGGGAGACGAACTCGGCAGCCTCACAGAAGGCCTCGTAGAAATCGCCGACCTGGAAGAGCACCAGTGCCTCGTCGTACTGCTCGCAGAGTTCGAGGTACTGGGCCATCATCGGCGTTAATTCTTCGCGCCGCTTGGCCATCTTCGTCGGCGGGCCGGCCGCCTGCTTCATAGCTATGTGGCGGTGGTCGGGGGACTAATACCTTTCATCTCTGCTCAGAGCAGTTGTTGTTCCCAGTCACTTGCGGCCATCGACTCACCAGTGACGCCGTCTGGCCCCTGTGCCAGCAACGCGACGGCAGCGTCATCCATCACATCGGGCTGGAGAATACCCTCACGCTCGTCCTCGGGCAGTTGGTCCCAGAAGCCAGTGTTGACACGTCCGCCCGGGTCGAGGCCGTTGACGTTGATGCCGTACTCTTCGAGTTCCATGGACTGTGTTCGGAGCATCCCTTCGAGCGCCCACTTCGTCCCGACGTAGGGGCCGAAATTCGGGGCTGCCCGCCGACCGAATCCAGAGGAGATGTTGATGATGTTGCCCTCGCTGCCGTCGATTAGTTCGGGAACGACGTGTTTCGAGAACAGGAACACGCCCGTCACGTTGACATCCACAATTTTGCGAAAGTCCTCGGTATCGACTTCGTGCAGGGGCATTCCGCCGCCGTACATACTCAACAGCCCAATGCCAGCGTTGTTGACGAGGCCCGTAATCTCTCCGTATTCCGAAACTGTGGCCTCGACAACGGCCTGTACCTCCGCCTCGTCGGTTACATCTGCCGGTGCAACGAGTGTCTCCCCATCGGCTTCTTCGGCGACTCGTTCGAGGGCATCTTCTCCCCGGGCAGTCAGCACGACGTTTGCGCCTTCTCCTGCGAATCGTTTTGCCATCGACTCCCCCAGTCCGGCACTCGCGCCGGTGACGATTACCGTTTCGCCCGCCAGTGTTGCCATACCTGCCTTTTGCTCTCCGGTGATTTGTATGCAGGGGGCATCTGACAATTCGGAGTGGGCCTACAGTGTGGATTCCACCCCAACTAAATTTTATCAGCGTGGCAATTGACAGTGAACTCAGAGAATGGACCGTCTCGAGGATTTTTTCTGGATTATAGTCGGTTGAGGCGACTGCCCCGGGGTTGAAGCAGACAGCAGTAATGCACAAAATACGTCCCAAAACTCTTTTTATGCCCTAACACGTGTCAAAACGTGTGTCAAAACGATATACCGTGACAGTCCCAGACGAGGATGGGGAGTGGCTTGATGACCAACCTCATCTCTCACCGAGTGGACTGCTACAAAAAGCAATTCAAGAACAGCGAAAAAAAGAGGAATCTGAGTAACCACAATGAAACACACGCTTCGCTTTCGTGCGTACCTGTGTGACGACGTGGCGAGCGAAGCGTGGGGTCACATCGACATTCTCCGGCAGATTCGCAACCACGCTGTCCGTGACTACTACCGCAGTGACTACAACGACCGACCATCCGACTACGACCAACACAGCAAACTCAAACAGTGGACTGACAAGTGGCCGACTTTTGCCGAACCGTCACAACACGCGGCACAACAGGCTATCAGCCAGATACACGACGACTTAGAGACTCTGCAAGAACGCCGGAACGAAGGCTACGATGTTGGGCGGTTGCAGTGGCAAGGTGCAGGTGAATTTCGCTCGGTGTCGTACAATCAGTCTAGTCGCTTCAACGTGGATTACAACACGGGTGACGACCGATTCGTGCGACTCCGACTCGAAAAGATCGGCTGGTTCAAGATTCGAGTAGACCGCGATGTGCCACCAGCAGACGATATTGACGAGATAATCCTGAAAAAAGAGACGACCGGTGAATGGTACGTCTCATTGGTAACTACCGTGAATGACACACCAGAGAAACCGGGACTCACTGAGATTGAACCCGAGAACTGCGTGGGTATTGACCTTGGTATTACCAGCTATATCCACACCTCGGAAAATCTGTCTGTCGGCATACTAGATTTGTCGAACGAGTACGACCGCTACGCACGCGAACAGCGGAAGCTCACCCGGAAAGAACACGGCTCTGCCAACTGGGAGAAGCAACGCCAGAGTGTTGCCCGAGCGAAACGAGCGATCAAGCGAAAGGTGCGAGACTACCAGCACAAACTGACGACGTGGCTAGTCACAGAATATGATGTTGTGGCCGTCGAAGACTTGGATGTGAAGCCGATGCTGGAAACCAGCCAAAACGCCAAAAACAAGCAAGATGCCGCGTGGTCACGCTTTCTTGAACTGTTGGAATACAAGGCTGACCTGCACGGGACCCACGTCGAAAAGGTGAAGCCAGCAGGAACGACCAAAGAGTGCGCTGTCTGTGGTATTGAGACAGCCAAGCCAATCTGGGTACGCGAGCATTCGTGTCCTGCGTGCGGCCATACGGACGACCGCGACCTCAATGCGGCGAAGAATATTCTCTCTCGCGGTTTGAAGCAATTAGGGGCGGGACGCTCCGAATCAACGCCTGTGCAGACTGCGCTCCCTATGTTCACACCTCAGCGAGACCGTGTGGATGCAAAGCGCGTCGTTGAAGCAGGAAGCCCCGGGGCTTGACCCCGGGGTGCGTTCACAAGCGATAGGAGAAAGCCCGGACGTACAAAGTGCACTCGGAGACACCCATCGAACCGGGCGAAGAGTACAACCCCGACGAGTAGCGGGAGACCGAACCGCGCAGTTTTTGCAAACTGACCTCCTATCTGGGAGTAACAGTGGCTATCACCGACAAAATCTATCTCAAAAACCACCAGCAAATCGTCTCCCAGATGGAGACATCGTTCCCGAAGGGTGCGTTCAATGGCGCGACGATGGATATTCTCTATCAGGGGTCGGGACTGGCCGAACTCGACGACGCCACTCGTGACCGCATTCTCGACTTCGCGGAGGACTTTCTGGACTGTGACTGTGAGGCAAATCCTCACTGTGGCTGCCCGGAACGGAAGTTCACCAAATATCTGCTCGAACTCCGCGAACAGGGGCTCGGTCCGGACGCCGTCGTCGATATCATGGGCGACGACTACATGCTGTACGCCTACCCCGGCGACGTACTCTCCTTTCTGGACCAATCCATTCGAACGCTCGAAGCAGCCGAGACGCTGGCTGATGTCGACGGCCAATCCGAGGCTGGCGAGGAAATCCGTGCCGTCCGGGAGAATCTGGTTCGCTGACGCCCGTAGTTTTATTTTGTCGCCGTCGGTGGTTCGGGTATGTCATCACTTACTGACGGCGACATCGAGCGACTGCGCGGCGCGTTCGACCGACACATCGACGTTGGCCTGCACCACGGCGCACAGCTAGCTGTCTACGTCGACGGCGAACTCGCTGTCGACTTCGCTGGCGGCACGAACGCTCCCGACGGCGAGCCAACAACTTCCGACCAGCGTCACGTCATCTTCTCCTGTACCAAACCATATGTCGGCGTGGCTGTCCACCAACTCGTCGAAGAGGGGGAACTGGCCTACGAGGACCGACTGGTCGACTACTGGCCGGAGTTCGCTGACGAGGGGACACAGAAGGCAGAAATCACCGTCGAGCAGGTTCTCTCACACACGGCGGGAATTCCCTTCGGTGACCTCGACGGCCAGCCCGAGAAGTGGACGGACTGGGACGCTGTGGTTGAGGCGATGGAAGACATCGAACCCGTGTTTCCGCCGGGCGAGCAGCCAGCGTATCACACTACCAACTACGGCTGGCTGACCGGCGAACTCGTCAACCGCGTCACCGGCAGCCCAGTTCGAGACGTCGTCGCAGAGCGTGTTTTCGAGCCGCTGGGAATGGACGACACGTCCATCGGGATCGGCGAAGATGGCGACCCCGACGAGGTGGCGACACTGGCTGGCTTCGAGGAGTTCGACCGCTGTCGCGACCCGGGCGAAGGGCTTGGCGTCCCAGCGTCGGATTCGGCAGCGCAGTTCAACGACCCCGCACTCCAGCGTGCGGTTATCCCGGCGGCCAACGGCATTAGCACGGCCCGTGACATGGCTCGCTTCTACGGCTGTCTCGCCAACGGCGGCACACTCGACGGCGTAGAGCTACTCAGTGAGGAGACAGTCGAATACGCCGCCGAGGTCCACGCCGAGACGGAGTCCGACGGCACACTCAGCCGACCCGCCCGCTACGGACTCGGAGTTTGGGTTGGTGGCCTTCCGAACGATATGTTCGGCACCGTGAGCACCGATTCGGCGTTCGGCCACGCCGGCCTCGGGAGTAACTTCGGCTGGGCAGACCCAGAGCTGAACGTCGGCTTTGCCTACGTCACCAACGGTATTCGTGAAGAATCGTACGAACAGGTAGCCAGAGTGAATGCCATGACTGACGCTGTTCGGTTAGTTGTAAAGTAAATACGTCGCCGTCAGGCGACGGAGAAATACCGAATTAGAGTCGAACGACGTTGGTCGCGCGTGGACCCTTCGGTGCGTCCTCAATCTCGAATTCGATCTCTGTACCTTCACTTAGATCCTCGCCGCCAACGTCTTCCATGTGGAAGAAAACGTCTTCGTCGGAATCGTCCGTATCGATGAAACCGTAACCGCCTGTGTCGTGGAAGAAATCCACCTTACCGTTTACCATTGCAAATAGACGAACGTTGGATATGCATATAAAAGTTGTGAAAAAATAGCCAAATTTTGCCCGGAATAGAATACGACAACCAATTGAAGAGGCACTTATAGCTTTGTTTGTACAACTATTGTGGGCTGAAGATTGCTGATTCCACCGCCGATGTACCCGTCTGCTGTTGGTTGAGCAGTTCCCCCACTCCGTGTGAACGGCTGCCGTGGAAGGAACTGTTAAGAGTCTCTAGACCTATCTTAATTCGTATAATGTACTGTGTGTACATGTCGGCAGACCATCTGGAAGAGGAGCCGGTCGAAGAACTGTACGGCGAGTTCATCGACGAGAACTACCAGTGGCGACCCAGCGCCACAGAAGAGGCAGACACCGACCACGGCCCGGACTTTCTCAACGGCGACTCGGACGCCGACGTCGACCTGATGACCGGCGAAGGCAGCGAGTAGGAATCGCAGTTTTCGGCCTTGGCCCCATTCTGCAGATACGAATAGCGTTGCTGGTCGGTTTTCGGTGGAGAGTAGGCGGCAAAACGGGAACCAACTGCTTCAGTCGTTCGTAGGTGCTGCGTCTATCCGCATCTCAACGTATCGGCGCGCCCATGTCCTCACATACGTGCGCAGCGCGCCAATAACCCCCATCTGTCCTGTCTCGGGTGACGGTACCTGCTGTGGCTTCTCCGAGGGACTGTCCTTGAGACTCATCTCAATTCGTACGTCAACAGGTACCATCATAAATGTTCATGATTGAAGCCTCGAATCACCACCGCACTCTCCCGAGAGCCACCTCAGCCGATAATTCCGAGCCTGAC
>JAQCNR010000498.1 GCA_028274925.1 Halovenus sp. | reverse complement strand
TTTCACGCCAGGATATACGACCGCAGAGGGTGGGACTGGATTCGGGCTCTCGATCGTGAGCAGTGTTGCAGAGAGCCACAACTGGGACCTGACAGTCACCGAGAGCGAAGCGGGTGGTGCACGGTTCGAGATACGGGATGTGACAGTGTGTCCAGCCATGCCCGAAGAGACAGCAGAAGCGTCCTCGTCTCCCTGAGCGCAACAGGACCACTTTAGAGCGCCCGTCAGTTGAGAGCGATCGCGGCAGTGGGTGGTGATAGCGAAATTACTATATCCGCCTCACCCACACAACTCAGCAATGACAGACACCGAGCGTGTCGAACAAGCGACGCGCTCGTTTCTCGACGAGTACCCTGAGCACGAAGAGACGCTCGACACCCTGCGTGCCCACGAGCAGGACCACGGCTCGTGGACCTTCGACGAGACTAACCTCGATTCGGGAACGTTCGGTGAGCTCGTCTCCCGGCCGTTCGTCAAGGATGCAGAAGACGGCGGCTACTGCTTCGCTGACTCCGAGGCCGTCGCGACTGCACTGGGTGACGAACCGGTCGAGGAGGCCCCAACAACCGACCTCGACCTCGATGTCGACATCACGCTACCCGACGTTGACCAGCGAGCCCTCGCTGGGTTACTTGCCGGGCTGGCGCTGATAGTCGCGGCACGCTCACTGTTTTTCCAGCAGGTGTTCGTTGGCAGCCGCGTTATTTCGCCGGCGAACGACGCGTATTTTTTCCGGTACTGGCAGACGCAGTTACTCGCCGAATCCAGCGGTCCGTTCGACCTGAGTATGCTCTCGACGGTTGGCGAACTCACCGGTATTCGCCCGCTGAGCCACGCGCTAAACTGGTGGTTGGCCGACCTCTTCGGTGCGCCGGGCATGGTTGCCGCGCTCGCACCGGTTCTCGCGAGTGTCGTGCTCGGACTCGCGGTGTACGGCACTGCACGCAGACTCACGGGAGACCGCCGTATTGCACTCACAGCAGTGCTCACGCTGGCGCTGACGCCCGTCCATGTCACCTACACGGCGCTTGGATTTCTCGACCACGGTCCCTACCAGTATCTCTGGATTGGTCTCATCGTCTACACGCTGGTCTGGCTAGCAATCGACCTGAAACGCCACCAACAGAATAGCGCTGACGACCCAGCGTGGGCACACGTCCGAAACCCACGTGCGTGGGGGATAGCCGCCCTGCTCGCGGTCGGAACTGGCGCAATCGCACACACCTGGGGCGGGTCGCCGCTGTCGTTCGTCCCGATTGGCGGCTACTTCGCGGCCCGGGTCGTCACCGACTGTGAGGCCGAGGTCGACCCACTGGTTGGCAATCTCCCCGGACTCGCCGGCGTCATCGTCGGGAGCCTGTTCGCACTCGGCGCACACCTGCGGTGGGACTGGCACGAATCAATCGCCGCGACGGTGCCCGTGGCCGTTGCTGGCGGTGTCGCCGCGCTCGCGGTCCTTGGTCACCTCTGGCTGCGCGTCGACCTGCCGGCAGTCGGACTGCTGGGTGCGGAAGGAGTGCTTGGCGTCGTCGGAATTTTCCTGTTTCGGCGACTGCGACCCGACGATGTTGCCCGCCTGCAGGAGCGGTCGGGCGCATTCTTCAACCGCGAAACCGCAACGGAGACAGCCTCATTGTTCAGTCTCGACCAGGCAATCATCCTCGGCCCGCTCGGTCAACTCGGACTCGGGTTCTACTTCGCGCTCGTGCCATTGCTGGTTCTGACGTACTACGTCGTGCGCCGGTACGAGCCGGGCTGGCTCGCGGCCGTTGCTTTCGCGTGGTACTACCTCGCTATCGCCACCTTTCAGGTGCGCTTTGCCGCGAAGTTCGCCGTTCTGTGTGCGGTGTTCGCCGGCGTCGGCCTCGTCTACCTGCTCAGCGCCGTCGACCTCGCCCGGCCAGTGAGCCTGTTCGACCGCGAATCACCAGACGGACCGTCGCTGGCACTGCCCGAAACGCCGACGGTTGGCGCGTATCTCGTTGGCGCAGTCGGACTCGTCTTCCTGCTCAACCTCATTTTCGTGCCATCACTGCTTTCACAGATTCAGTACACCGATGGGCAAATTGGAGCGATGGAGAGCGTTGATGAGCGCGTGGAGGGACTAAATCAGTCCTACCCGGACAACTTTGTCCTCAGCGAGTGGGGCGACAACCGGATGTACAACCACTTCGTCAGCGGTGAGTCACAGGGGTATGGGTATGCGCGGGGGCAATACGAACCGTTCATTTCCGACAGCGACCCCGACTCGTATTTCAGCAATTTCAACAACAGGGTGGGCTACGTCGTCCTGACCGACATCGACGCGCCGGAAGAGACCATCCAAGACACGCTATATGCGGACTTCGGCGCGGGCAACGACAGCGTCGCTCACTATCAACTCATCTACGCAGAGAATAACGTCCGGGCGTTCGCCGTCGTCGATGGCGCAGTGATTCAGACCCAAGCCAACGCCGGAACGAACGTCACGGTAACACGGACAATCCAAGCCGCGGGCGAACAGTTCGAGTACCAGCGCACTGCGACGGCAAACAACAACGGCATCGCGAACATCCGCGTCGCCTATCCCGGTGAATACACCGTCGGCGAGCAGACAGTCTCGGTGAACGAAACACAGGTGAACAGCGGCGCGACGGTGCAGGCAGGAAACTAATCACTCCGCGAGTTCGTACTCCGAAGGCCCGATAGCCAAGCGGTCGACGATGGCCTCGTGATAGGTCTCGGCGGCCCACTCTCGAATCGGCGGTTCGGCGTCGGTGAACTCCGCGTCGGGGTCGATTTCGCTGATGACTACCCAGGCAGCGTCGCCGTCGTCGTAGCCAACCGCATAGACCCGGTGGTCGTCGTCAGCGTCGGTCTCGACGCGTTCGGCCGCCGGTTCTGGCTCCGAGTCATCACCACCAATCACCTCGACAGTGCCGATGCTGTCGTCACGGCCGCCGAAGGGGTTGTCTTCTTCCTCCTCGGGTTCGGCGTCGGTGTCGGTCACGCGAGCGTCGGCACCGACCTCCTGGTCGTCCTCGGCGCGTCGCTCGTCGTACAACAGTAGCGCGGCCATGACCTGCTCTCCGAGCCAGGTGTACGGAATCACCCGGAGGGT
>JAQCNR010000019.1 GCA_028274925.1 Halovenus sp. | reverse complement strand
GTTTTTGATTCTCTCGGTGCCGACGGGCATCCACCACCAGTACGTCGACCCCGGTATCGCGGAAGGCTTCAAGTTCCTCGCGATGACGAACACGATGTTCCTGCTGTTGCCGAGTTTCCTCACCGCCTTTACTGTCGTGGCGAGTCTCGAACACGGCGCTCGCCAGCGCGGCGGTGAGGGCTATCTGGGCTGGCTCCGGGCGCTGCCGTGGAACAAGCCCGCCTTCACCGGGATGGCGCTTGCGGGCCTGATGTTCGCCGCTGCCGGCTTCTCCGGAATGATCAACGCCGGGATGAACATCAACTATCTCGTCCACAACACGCTGTGGGTCGTCGGTCACTTCCACATGACTGTCGGGACCGCCGTGGCACTGACTGTGATGGCCATGACGTACTGGTTCCTGCCAATTATCACCGGGCGCGAGATATTCAGCCGACGGCTCGGTATGGCGCAGGTGTTGCTGTGGTTCCTCGGCATGGTGCTGATGGGCAACGCGATGCACCGCGCTGGACTGGCCGGCATTCCACGCCGGACGGCCGACCCAACCTACGAACAGGTGACCTTCGAGACGGCCTTCGGCGCGATCAGCGAACTGAAACTCCAGATTGCACTGGGTGGCGTCGTGCTGACGCTGTCGCTGGTGTTGTTCTTCATCCACCTGCTGCTGTCGGGAACCCGGCTCGGCTCGATTGTCGGCACACGCGAGAAACGGACGGAAGCCGACGTGATTCCGCCAGCGCTGTCCGGCCCAGAACACGCGCCTGACGTGCTCTCGAACCTGAAGCTTTGGACAGGCGTTGCACTCGCGCTGATTGTGCTCACCTACGTCCTGCCGCTGGCAGCCATCATCGATGGTGGTGGCTTCTTCGGCACCTACGGCACCATCCTCTACAACTCGCTGGTCGCAACCGTGGAGGTGCTCGTATGAAACGGCCGGGGATTACCGGACTGACCATCCTGCTCGCCTTTGCCGTTGTCGCGGTCATTGAGTTCCGGACCGTGCTCGCGATGGTGGGACTTGACCCTGCGACGCGGCTGTACTACGCCGCCTCAGCCCTCGTCGTGGGAGCGCTCCTGATTGGGCTGTACACACTGCCAAACGACGACGATAACGACCAGACGAACACGAGTAACGCATAGTATGTCGGGGACAGCCAGACGACGTGGCGCGGCACGAGCCGTCTCGGTACTGGCGAGTCCGGAGACGACGCTGGCGCTCGCGGCACTGGTCGCCAACATCGTGGCCATCTTCGCTTACGTCGCCGTGACCGGCACCGTCGTACAGTCTGTTCGGTACACGCTGTATCCGGTCGTCTGGGTCGTCCTCAGTTGCTACGTGGTCGCCACGCTGGTCCGTCGCGGCCCAGCGCTGTCGGAGTCGACGGTTGGCGTTGCGGTCACAGTGGGCTATTTCGCCGTGCTGGCCGCGATTGGCACGCCGTTCGGATTCGGCGGTGAGATGAATACGGTGATGGTCATGCAGGCGACGCCGGGTTGGGGACCGATTGTGATGTACAGCGTCGGCCCAGTTGGCGGAACCCTGCTACCATTCGAGGTTATCGGCTACGCCACGCTGTCGTATGCAGTCGGCTGTGCAGTCGCGGCCGGTTCTCGCGGCGCGCTCGCCGGGACAGTCGGGCTGTTCACCTGTGTCGGCTGTGTCCTGCCGGTCATCGGTGCGGTGGTTGGGCTGTTTGGCGGGGCGGCAAGCGCACTCCAGCCCGCGACGACAAGTTACGGCCTCGCGACGGGGCTGTTCGCAGGAACAGTCTTGTTGTTGGTCGCGACAATCCCGCTATCGCCGCGGCGCTGAGGACAGAATCGACCGCGTCTCACGGCAACGGGTAGAGAGTTTTTATTATCGGACGGTTACATTTCTCTATTAAGATTGGGACCAGTGGACGACTCCATCGCAGAGAGCAACGGCAGCGAGCGCCCAGCGAGCCGTATGAGACGATGGCCCAGACAGCCGACACTGGGCTTTTTGTCTCGAAGTCGCGGCTGACGGCGGCGAGGTGAGGTTCAGTCGGGCAAACACCGCCTATCGAGCACTGGTGACGCTTGATCACACGGTTCCAGACGTCGAGGTGCTGGCTGACGAAATGCTCGAATAGCTCTTCCGAAACCTGCTGAACAACGCTGTCGTCCACAACGACAAGGAAGTACCGGAGGTGGAGGTGTCTGTCGACGTGGGTAAGGCCGTGCAGGTTCGGGTTGCAGACAATGGACCGGGAATCCCAGACGACCGAAAGGAAGAAATTTTCGACGAAGGGGAGACTGGCGTCGACAGCGACAGCACAGGGTTAGGGCTGTTTCTTGTCCACACGCTCGTCGAGCGCTACGAGGGCACTGTCTGGATCGAAGACAACGAACCCGAGGGGAGAGTCTTCGTCGTCGAGTTGCCGAAACACGACTGACTCAGTCGTCGTCGTGGAGGGCAACCTGTTCTGCAGCCTGCTCGGCGCGGTCACGAGCAGTGTCAAGGTCCTCACCAGTGCTGACGGTGACACCCATCCGTCGGCCGTCGTAGGCTGCTGGCTTGCCAAACAACCGCAGGTCTGTGTCTGGTGTTTCGAGTGCCGCCTCAACGCCCGTAAAGGCGGGCTGGTCGGCGGGTTCATCGGCGACGATAGCGTGACTTGCGCCGGGCGTCTCGGCAGTCACCTCGGGGACAGGAAGCCCGAGGATAGCGCGCAGGTGGAGCTCGAACTCACTTGCGGATTGGGTGCCAAGCGTGACGAGCCCAGTGTCGTGTGGGCGTGGGGAGAGTTCGCTGAACAGCACCTCGTCGTCGCGGACGAAGAACTCGACACCGAAGATGCCGTAGCCCCCGAGGCCGTCAGTAACTTGCTTTGCCATGCGCTGGGCGTCAGCAAGCGCTGACTCGCTCATTGGATGCGGTTGCCAGCTCTCGCGGTAGTCGCCGTCGACCTGACGGTGGGCAACCGGTGGAC
>JAQCNR010000458.1 GCA_028274925.1 Halovenus sp. | reverse complement strand
CAGTACAGACGGACGAACGCGTTCTCCTGCGGTGCTACGGGATCACAGACGAATTTCTGCTTCATGACCGTGTCACCACGCCTGTCAACACCGTACGGGCAGCGGTGGTGAACATAGTCTCGGAACTCAGACGCTTACTGTTCCAGCTGATTAATCCGAACCCGAACCGAGCTTAGCGAAGCCGCTCTCCCCGTCTGGCAATCACGAGTAGCTCCTCTGCGATGTCACTGGCTGGTAGGTCACTATCCACTAACACGGCCAAGGCCTCCTCTTTACCGCGAATCTTCTCGACGACCTCCGCAGGTACATCCATCGGGACGACCACGTCACGGCTCGCCGGAGCCGGGCCCGTCTGATTGCGGTCATCGGAACTGGGTTCATCCCTCGCATTCTCGGGCTCATCCTGCTGATCTCCATCTTCATTCTGCACGATTACATCATCGCCCTCGCCATCGTTCCACGACCATCCCGGGTCGTCAGGTGGCGGCGCTTCAAACGATGCCCAGTCGTCTGGAGTCTCATCTCCCGACGCTCCGTCGTTTCCACCTTCCTTCGAACTCATCTTCTTCCCTCCCGATAACTGCCGCTCACGTTCCCGAATCCGCCATCGTCACCGCGAGACGCAGTATCAGTACCGCGCCACTCGATTATTGTATACCTCATATAAACGGTTAGTAGGTCTGGGGCTTAATTCTGGCGCGTTTTAGCAGAAATAAGGATTATATTGCACCCCTTCAGAGAATTGGCCGCTCAACAAGATGGCAATATCGTTCTGCTGTGATATCTCCCATCGACAGATTAGTGGAGCCTTTCGCCATCGATTCATTGGTTATCCTTCCACATAACTGAGTCTCAGGACGGTTCAATTTCTGCTGTCAACTTAATCCTCGGTCGTCGTTCCTCCACCACTTCGCGCGCCACTCAGGAATTTTTTCAAAGGGCCCCCAAATCAGGGGCAAGCATTTGCGTCGCAAACCTTGTGTGGCAAATTTGCCCCACAACGTTTGCGACGCAAACGCACATGACACAAATTTGCCCCAAGTTTGCGTCACTTTGTGGGGCAACAGGCCACCCGACAATTACTAGCCGAGTGGGTAGGGTGGTTCACTCCAACAGATGGCTGTAGATGGTGAGAAGCAGTGGTGGATCATGTGGAGAGGATACCGTTCTTTGCGAGTGCAATCTACTGGTGTTTCTTGGGCGTGTAGATACCCCAGCCAGTTCAACAGCTGAAGTAACCGACTGCCGAGGGTTCTGGTCGTTCCCTCAGGCTGACTAATCAGCACCGAAAGCCTATGCCACCACCGCAGCAGCAGTGTGCTGAATGGCGCACGAGTACGTTCGCGCTCCTGTTACTCCGCCGGTAGCGCAACCGGCTGATGTTTTCGTCGACTCGCCGCTTGGCCCCTCGGCAGCGGCGGCCCTCACGGACCTCTTCGAGCGGACCGACGCGTACAGTATCACGTCGGTCGGCGTGGACAACACGT
The DNA here is from genome assembly GCA_028274925.1 of Halovenus sp. GTDB lineage: Archaea > Halobacteriota > Halobacteria > Halobacteriales > Haloarculaceae > Halovenus. Next base: position 1,356 of record JAQCNR010000458.1, on the reverse strand, counting down.
ACGCACCGCGCCGCGCTGACGAGACATATAGTGCTGAACCCGCCGAGATTGGGGGCGAAACGGTGTTCCAGGTCCGGGTTGCGATCGATGGGGGAACGAATCCGCTGGTCCGGTTCGAACCCGGTGCCGAGGTGTGTCACGTCTATACGACGATGGGCGACCCCCCATCGACCGCAAAGAAGGTCGTGCCGAAGTTCCGGTCGAGCAGCAGCATGACCAGCGCGCTCCCGAGCAGCGGGAATGCGAACAGGATCTGTACCGACTGGACCAGCACGGTCCACGAGAAGATGTCGAGGTTGGCCCAGTTCACGCCGGCGTCGCGCTCGACGAAGATGGTCGCGATGAAGTTGATCGCGCCCATCGTGGCACTGACTCCCGTCAGATGGAGCCCTAGGAGCATCAGGTCTACACCAGGGTTCGTCTGCTCAACCGAGAGGGGTGTGTATATGGTCCAGGCGGTCTGTGGCCCCTCGATACCGATATTGAGCGGCGCGAGGATCAACCCGCCCCAAATGAGCAACGCGCCGGGCGGCAGCAACCAGAACGCGATGGCGTTGATCCGCGGGAACGCCATGTCGTCGGCACCGATGAGCAGCGGGATCAGGTAGTTCGAGAACGCGGCCAGGATCGGGGTCCCGAACAGGAATAGCATGGTGATCCCGTGGCTCGTCAGTAGTGCGTTGTACACCGCCGGGTTGAGGAGATCGGCTGGCGGCGTCAGGAGCTCCGTCCGCATCAACGTGACCGCGATTCCGCCCCAGGCGAACGAGATGATCGCGAAGACGCCGTACATGAGCCCGATATCCCTGTGATCGACGGTGGTGAGCCAGCGCGTGAGCCCCGTCGGTTTCTCGTGGTGGTCGTGCTCGACACCGTCCCCGATCACGGATCCACCGCCAGGGGTGTACGAGCGCCATGCTACGGTACGTCTGAGTAGGCTAACGACCGCCAACAGGAACACTCCCATCACGAGTGTGGATGCAAGAGAGACTGCGCCAATCGCCATACTGCGCCGTGCTGTGCAGTTGATAAAGAGGATTTCCAGGAACATATTCGGGGACCTCCCCCACGGACCACCCGTAATCGGAGTAAAAAGCGATGGTACTTCAGCCGCGATGAGCTTCTCGCCTCCCTCACGGATTCGTACAGCACCCCGGACCGTTCGCAGGTTGAGGAGCATGCTGATGGGTTAATCAGGTGATAGTCGCATATCGGCGTCATCGCGGAGCGGTCGCACGATGAGGAGTACTACGATGAGGATGAGACGACTTACTCGTTCAGTGATTATCATCACCAGAAGAAGACGCCAACGGATTTCTGGGATGAAGCCGTACAGCCGTATCGGCGCGCGGTTGC
>JAQCNR010000456.1 GCA_028274925.1 Halovenus sp. | reverse complement strand
AGCAGGCCACGTTCGTCGAGTCGCTCCAAAAACGACCCGATCTGTGCGTCCGTGTACCGAATCTCGCCGTCGTACAGGTCAACGAGCAACTGCCGTTCGCGCTCCGAAATACTCTCAGGCGCATCGAACGTCCTCTGATACAGATCCTGTGCCTCACTATCCGACACAGCACCGTCGGCCCACTTACTCCTATACGGTTCCGGTGGCTCGTACGGTCCATGTACATCCATGTAGTGGTTCCAGAGGAAGACGGGCTTGTCACCATCCAACGAGTCCAACCAGTCGAGCGCCCGTTTGTTAATCGTTTCAGCCCGGGCGTAGTGGTGGCCACGAATCTTATCCCAGAGTCGCTGTACGAGCGCGACCAGTTTATGCCTGCTAAAATAGAGGTCGTCGTTGAATTGGTCAAAATCACGGTCGAAACCATACGTTCGCGATAGGAACGGGTTAGAGTGAAACGCGCCAGTGTGGTGTGTGTCTTTCAAATACGTGGCGATGGTCGGGGCGGCTAAGTGATAATTCTCGTCGACAGCAGCGTGGGGATACTCCCCGGTCACAAAGGCTGGCACCGCTTCCCTGGTATGTGAACTCGCACTGTAGGCGTTCTCGAAACGAGCACCATCAGTTGCGAAGGCGTCCAGATTCGGCGTCGTTCCCCGGTCGTACCCGTACGACGAGCAGTGGTCTGCCCGGAGGGAATCTATCGTCAGGAGAACGATGTTAGTCATCAGTTTCGAGTTGCAGTCCGTCTATGATAGTTTGTCGGGTCAAACAATACATCCACTATTCTTTGACTTCTATATAGCCCAGTGCTTCCAAGCGGCCCCGGTCAACATCGTCCGTCGGGTCGCGCAACTGCTCCGGTGACCGCGTGAATATCGGCTCTGGAATCTCTTCACGGAACCGCTCGACGACATCGGGATACTCGTCTGCGACAGAAAACTGCTCGCGCGGATCGCTATCCAGATCGAACAGGAACTGCTCGTCCTCGGTATAGATGTACTTCCAGCCGTCCCAGCGGCCAGCGACGACACCGCTGTGGGCCATCTGCGTCCCGACAGCGATGACGCGTCGGGGGTCGCCCTCAAAGAGGTGCTGTCCACCGAATGGCAACTCCTCGGTGTCGAGTCCGTGCAATTCACAGATGGTCGGCGCAACGTCGAGGAGTTCCCGCCGCTCGGAAACGACGCTCTCGTCGCGGTCGGATTTCACCACAAGGGGAACGTGCAGGAGGTCGTCGTAGGGGAGATTCCGATGAAAGTACTCCCCATGTTCGTAGAACTCCTCGCCGTGGTCGCTGGTGAAGACGATGTCCGTCTCCTCCCAGAGACCCTGGTCTTCAAGTTCATCGAACAATCGGTCGAGGTGACGTGAGCAGTACCGCAGGTCCGAGTCGTACATTGATTCGAGCAGACGGTCTTCACCGGCGCTCATCGACTCTGGTTGGGTGCCTGCCTTCTCCATCAGGTTCCGAATCCGGTCCTCGGACACCTGTTCGTCGAGAAACGCCGGGTCGGTATCGTGAACGCCGTAGGGGCGGTGACCCTCCATATAGTGCAACCAGAGAAAGAAGTCCTCGTCGTGATTCTCGTCAAGCCACTCGATAGCGGCGTCGGTGAGGTCTTCCGCACTCGTGTAGCCGGCGTGGGTAAATCCTGACCCGGGAGCAAGTCGCTGGTACGTCGACTTGATGCGCTCGTACGCTGGCGCAGAGACGGTCTTGAGACGGGTGCCAACCGTCTTGGATCCCCAGTTACCCACCCGGGAGAAGAGATTCTCGGTGGTACTCTGCTCCGCCTTCGAGCGGTCGTGGTACTCGTCACGGCCGAGGTCTATGTACTCGTCGAAGGCGTACTCGCCAGTACCGACGAAGCCAGTCTGCGTACCGATACACGCTGTTTGGGCACCCTCATTCCCCAGAATCTCTGAGATGGGACTGAGGTCGGCCAGATTCTCGTAGGCGAGATAGTCAGATGTGTGGAACGATGGCACGGAGATGCGGGTGTACGGCCCATTCGAATATGCCGCCTCGAAGAGCGTCCCTTCCGACATCAGGCGGTCCAGCACGGGCATCGTGTCGAGGTCGTAGCCGTACTGGGAGAGATGGTCAGCCCGGAGTGCGTCGACAGTAATCAGGAGCGTCTTCATGCAGTTCGGTTACCCGATATCCGCACGTCGACAGTCAAGAATTGTTCGCTTCCATCCGACAGAAGCGCAAAACACATCCCCCATGTCGCCATCATCAAGAGTAATGCGTGTTCTCGTGGTGTCACAGGTCCGCTACGGCGTCCGAAACGTCATCAAGAGCCTGCTGACCGAACTGCGCGCCACCGAAAACGTCGACTCGGCCTATCTCACCATCCCCACCCATGATGCTCCCGACGGCGTCAAGCAAGTCTCGCTACTCTTGCGGCCGCGCATTGAACGCTACGAGGGCAAGCAACTCAGGTACCTCGGCTACGCCGTCCTCAACTTCTGGCGACGGACATACAAGTGGCTCAGTGCAAACCATCACGCATACGATATTATATGGTTTCATAACCCACGACTCCTGCCACTTCTTCCAGAGGACCTTACCGATAAACTGCTCGTCACGTACCACAACCACCTCCTTTCGGAAGTCGCCCGCCACTACGAACGCCCAGCATCGTGGTATTATAAACTGTTCGGGATATTTGAACGGCGCGGGCTTCGACAGGCAACCGATGCCTACTACACCGTCGTCAACCCGGCCGTCATGGAAGAGATCCGCTCGTGCGGTGTCCCCAAAAAAAACATCCGCTACATCAAGAACGGCGTAGACACCGGTCGGTTCAATCCAGACTGCGACGCCACCGGTGTAATTAAAGAATACGACCTTCCCACCGACAAACCACTCCTACTCTTCCTCGGGCGTCTAAAAGGACAGAAGCGCCCCGAATTATTGATCAAACGGTTCGCGAAAATCTCGAATGCACTTGACGGCGATATCACACTTGCAGTCGCTGGCAAGGGCACACGTGGCGAGGCAGCACGCAAGGTGGCCGAGACACACTGTGGTGACAATATCAAGTTCCTCGGATATGTGCCTGAGAGGGACAAAGCACCACTCTACGTCGCGGCTGACTACTACGTCCTGCCATCGAGTTACGAGGGAAGTCCACTGGCACTGTACGAGGCACTGGCATCCGGAACGCCAGCTATTGTCTCTGATCTGCCAGGAACACGTTTCGTCGCCGAAGAACAGTGCGGTATCGTCGTAGATTTTGAAGACGACAGCGATGTGGAACGAATCGCGGAGTATATAACTGCTGATGACGATAATTCATCTTACGCTCGAAATTACGCAGAAACAAACCTCGATTGGTCCGCACGAACCAAGGAATATCGAGAAGAATTTCAGCGCATGTATGAGTGAACTAGACTCGTCCACTGATCCGCCAAATGTGCTGTTTGTAGTCGTTGACTCGTTGCGGGCCGACGCTATCTTTGGAGATGACTCGTTTGAGACGCCGACCTTAGATCGTCTGGCTACAGAAGGGCTGGCCTTCACGTCTTGTTTTTCACAGGGAATCTCGACGGCACCTGCGATGACGGCGATGCTCACAGGTCGACACCCACTGGAGTACGGCGGTCACTGGTACCTTGGCGACAATCAGCCGACCTTCGCCGAAGAGTTCCACAGTTCGGGCTATCGGACTGGAGCTATCCACTCGAATCCCTATGTCTCCAGTGGACGCAACTTCGACAGAGGGTTCGAAGATTTTCAGGAGGATATCGTCGACTTTGAGCCTGATCGACACCTGGAGGAGCTTCCGGACAAACTCCTGCGTGTGACGAGTCGCATCGCGAGATTACTCCGGAAGACGCCATACACACCAATCACGGAGGTC
>JAQCNR010000446.1 GCA_028274925.1 Halovenus sp. | reverse complement strand
ACTCCGCTCGTTGCGCGAGCTGCGTCTTCCAGAGTTCGCTTCCCTTGCTTCAGACCTTTCGCTCCTCACGGTTGTTCGTCGGAAAAGGTCCAGGCGCGGGAATCGAACCCGCGTCTTGGGCACCACAAGCCCAAAGGATACCATTACCCCAGCCCGGACACACAATCTCACGTAGCCAAGTGGGACAAATATACGTTACGTCTCGTCCCGGACAAGTTTATGACGCCCCGCGGCGAGGTGGGGATATGAAACGCGGCGGGACTGACGAACAGAAGCGACGGGCCGCAGAGAGCGCCGCCGCCATCGTCGAGTCCGGTGCAACTGTCGGCCTCGGCACTGGCAGCACGGCGGGGTACGCAATAGACCGCCTCGGCGAGCGCGTCGACGCGGGACTCGACATCACCGGCATCCCAACGTCGTACCAGTCACGACAGCGTGCACGCGAAGCCGGGATTCCGCTGGTAACACTCGAAGACGCGAGCCCCGACATCGCCATCGACGGCGCGGACCAGTTCGCCGGCACGACACTCATCAAGGGCGGCGGCGCGGCCCACGCCCGGGAGAAAGTTGTCGACAGCGCCGCCGACAGACTGGTCGTCGTTGCCGACCCGACAAAAGAAGCCGACATACTCGACCATCCGGTGCCCGTGGAGGTGTTGCCAGATGCTCGACCGACCGTCAGCGACCGCATCGCCGCTCTCGGTGGCGAGCCAACTCTGCGGGCCGCAGAACGGAAAGACGGCCCGGTGGTCACCGACAACGGCAACCTCGTACTCGACTGTGACTTCGGGCGTATCGAAGAGCCAGCCTCTCTCGCGGACAACCTCGCGTCGATACCGGGCGTCGTCGAACACGGGCTGTTCGTCGGGCTGGCCGACGAGATTCACGTGGGCACAGCTGATGGAGTGAGTGTCCGAACAGAATAAAATCCCCTGGAGGGGGAGGTCGCCTTACAGGTCGCGCGGCTGGACCGTCTTCCGGTCGTTAGATTCTGCGCGTCGGGCGGCGTCTTCGAGCAGTTCCTCGACTTCGTCGTCGAGGGCACTGTAGAAGTCCGATGCTACGTTCATGTCGTCGAGCTCTTCTTTGACGGCGGCTTTGACGATTAGGTCTGCCATACAGGCGAGCTTTTTCGAGGATAGTTTATAAGTTTTCCCGTTTCTCTCCGGTTTCGCCGCCTGTGCGGCCTGTTTCGCCGGTGATTTCTGCCGACGAGGGGTGTGAGTGAACCGACAGCGACGAGTACACGGGGCACCTTCCCGCCATATGCGCGACTTGCTTGAGGCGGTGGCCGCGGGCGACATTGCTCCAGAGGCCGCTGAAGCACAGCTCCGCGGGTACGTCACCAGCGACGCTGGCCGGTTCGATACCGCCCGAACTCACCGGGCGGGCGTCCCCGAAACTGTGCTGGCCGCCGGCAAAACTCCCGCAGAGGTCCAGACACTCGTCGAGACGAGTCTCGCCGGGACGGGCCGAGCAATTGTCACGCGGGCAGGCCCAACGGTGACAGCGACGCTCGAAGACCACTATGCCGAGGACGCCGAGATAGCAATGACGGTCAATGACCGTGCACAGACAGTTGTCCTCACGGCTGACGAGTTCGAGACTCCCGAGTTAGACGCAACTGTCGGCGTCGTTACCGCTGGGACGTCAGACGCGATGCCCGCCGGCGAGGCAGAAACGATTCTTCGGGAGATGGGTGCGACTGTCTCCCGAACCGACGATATTGGTGTCGCCTCACTGGACCGGACGCTCGACCAGGTGCCACAACTGCGCGAGCAAGACGTACTCATCGTCGCAGCCGGACGCGAGGGTGCACTCCCCACCGTGCTTGCCGGCCTCGTTGATGTGCCAATTATCGGGCTCCCAATCTCGACCGGCTACGGCCACGCCGGTGAGGGCGAGGCAGCACTCTCGGGAATGTTACAGTCCTGTACGGCGATGAGCGTCGTCAACATCGACGCGGGATTCACTGCCGGTGTGCAGGCCGGATTGATTGCTCGACAGTTCGACCAGATTCGCTCCTGAGCCCGGCGAAAACTGGATAGGAAAAAACCTTACTCGGGCAGACCTAACATAGTAAGGTACTGTACCTATTTGTGTACCTCTCTTATGAGTTAGC
>JAQCNR010000440.1 GCA_028274925.1 Halovenus sp. | reverse complement strand
GCCACCCGGCTCGCACGAATACGTTGTTCAGAGAGCGGAATCGTATCAACAAGTGGAAAATCAAGTTTGCCCATGTCATCTTCCCATTCAGATAGAGATCGTGTGAGTGACTCATTGGACTCTTCATCCCGCTGTTGTTCTGCCTCAGGCCGATCACTATGGATGGTTTGCGCCTCTTCTAATGATTCGCCGCCCTCCCACAGCGTAAATGGAGTATCATCATCTCCGAGGCGGATGAACCCGTCTTCTAGTTCTTGGATGCGGTCATCGATACGGTCTGCCAGCGTCGGCGATGGAAAGCGACTCATTCAGCGTGCCTCACGTCTTAGGAGAGTGGAGTGAGGTCGTTTGAACTACTCGTATCGTCGTCGATATCGGATTCATCAAAGAAATCTGGATGCGCATTAGCGAGGTCCTCTGAATCCACACGAACGAACTGTACGAGATTCTCCGCTGCACTCAATTTTTCTTTGGCTCGTTGTAGATGAGTATCGACAGTGTTTGGTGAGATGCTGAGTATGGAAGCTGTCTCATCCCGACTAAATTTCCCTCTCTCCCGGAGTGCATATACGTGGGCTTGTTTGTGACTGAGCGGTGTGAGATCACCGAAGTGCCATGCCTGTAAGAGGGCCTTCCCAATACTCGATAGTTCAGTCTCTATGTTAGCCGTACTGAATTCTCGAACGCAGGCAGACATCAACCTGCTTTCGCACCCAACAGCATACTCTGGCCAGAACTCTTTCTGTTTATATTGACCAATTAGTATATCATTCTGACCATGTATGTAATAGGCCGCGTAACCGCTCAAGTCGCTGTCTCCACCGATTCGGCCTATTAGTATGGCCTCTTGATCTGGAAGATGGCGTGGAATTCCAAGTTCTCTTTCTTCAGAGACAGTTGGTTGATGTGGCATGAGCTAACTACATATTTGTAGTAATCAGCAAAGAATCTATCGCCCGTATCCTATTTATTCCCGACATTACTCCATTATGACTGAAACTGGCTCTGTCGAAATCTCAGCAGAGGATACATTCTGACTCGGTTCGGTCAATACAGCGATACGAATGAGAAAACCGACGAACTAATCCGTAACTTCGACACCAGTCTGTCCAGCGAGTGCATCCTCGACTGACTGTGTCGTTCGGGCTTCAGCTGTTTCGACTCTGACGCGGACGGTCACGTTGGTCGCGGAGAGGCCGGGTTGGAGGTCACGAAGTTCCTCAACAGTGACAGCGAAGATCCCGTCAGCGCGCGATAGCTGCCGCTCTGCGTTGGTCACAAGGTCGCCGTCCGCGCCGTTCGGAACGCGGACGGTGACGACTAGGGTCGTGGTCTGTCGCGTCTCGGTGTCACTGGTGATTGCCATTATCATACCTCCGTTGGTGAAGCGATCCGGCGGGACCGTCCCGCGATGATTCGCTCCGAATGCGCGAGAGGTGATTCGAACACCTGTTTCAGCCATGGCACGGCTGCGTGGTAGGCCAGACTCCACTACTCGCGCAAAAACTGCGAAAAATCTCAAGCTGGCTCGAAGTCATCGATCTCCTCAATGACCTGGCTCGGCTCCTCAGCGTAACCGATAAACTCCAGCACTTGCTCGGACCAGCCCGAGATGTTGTAGACGTCCTCGTACCCCTCCGGTGTTGCGAGGTCGCCGTACGATGCGAGGTCGACCATGTACAGCGATGCATTCGGTGCCACCGACGCACGGTAGTCCTCGAAGGCCTCACGGACGGTCCGGTCGCCGTCGACCAGTCGAACCGTCGAGTCCCAAATCTGCATGTCTGTGAACAGGATGACTCGCTCGACAGCGATGTCTTCCTCCCGGAGGTAGTCGAGGACTTTCCAGCCGTTAGTCGAGTTCCCGACCTCGTCATCGATACCCATGACTGCTCGCTGTCGCTGCAGGACTGGCGTATCGATGTGGGTGGAAACAGTCTGGAACTCCGACCCGAACCCGCCGACACGGGCACCCTGGTCGGCCAGCACTGCGCCGAACAGTGCACCGATCTCTTTCCGCTGCAGCGTGCTCTGCTCGGAGAGTGCCGCGGTCATCGACCCCGACAGGTCCACGCCAACGAACGTGTCGCCGAGGTCGTCGGGCACGTGCTCGACGGCCACGTCGACGGCCCGTTCCAGCCAGCGCTCGACGTCGGGCGCGTCGATGCCCGCGTCTTGCAGCGCTTTGTACGCCTGGTAGTACCGGAACGGATACAGCGGCGCGTGCCGCACCGCTTCGAGATCGAGATGCCCGACGATGATGTCCTCGTCGACACCCGCTTCGAGCATGTTCCGGAGGTTCCGGATCGAGGCGAAGATCGGCAGGGAGTACTCGTTGTCCTCGATAAGTTGCTCCCACGCCTCGGCGGTGTTCCCACGTTCGGAGATGACCGTCTCCCACGTGTTTGGCGACGGCAGCGGCTCCACGTCCGGGTAGTCGTCGAGGTCACCGCGCATGAACCGCTCGAACAGGTCTTCTTGCTCGTCGTCGACGGGCTTCGGGTGGACACGGTTGAACACGTCGTGCAGCGTCACCTCCCGCCGCGGCAGCGCGTACTTCTCCAGAGTGTACGCATCGGCCATCTCCACGAGCGCGTCCTCGATACCGCGCCGCAGCGGCCACGGTGCAGTGCCACCGAAGAGTTTGTCGTGGACCGCGAGCGCCGTCGCTGTCTCATCCATCCGCTGGACGATGGTCGGCGTCCACTCCCGAATGAGTGAGTCGTCCGAGTCGTCCTTGAACCGGTCGTCGTTCGCTGCGAGGACGAGCAGTACTTGCGGGATGTCCCGGAGGTGCATCTCTTGGCGCGCGTACGCGGCGAGTTTCAGGACGAACTCAGGGTCCGTGGCCGCCGCGGCGTCGAACCGCTCGACGACCGCATGCAGGTGCTCCGTGTCGTCCTCGTAGTACGAGTCCTCCAGAAGTTGGTTGATCGTTCGTTTGTACAGAGCGAGTCGTGGGTCCGCAGGCCGGAACGCCTCACCGCCCTCGTGGTTGGTGGTGCGTGTGGCCTCCGCGACCGTCTGTTTCGTATCGTTCAGTTGCATGCTATCACCGGCGTCGCAACAGTCGACGCCAAACGCCGCTCACCGCGAGCGGGGAACGTCCCTGACAGGATTCGAACCTGTGACACCCGGCTTCGAAGGCCGGTGCTCGTTCCGAACTGAGCTACAGGGACAACAGTGGCCGGAAAATCGTTGGAGTGAGGGATACCGTGTTACCAGTTACACTAGAGCGGCCGGTCCGCTCCCGGGACTCGAACCCGGAGTAGTCGCTCCACAAGCGAAGGAACACTCCAGCTCGACGACCACTATATGATTGTTGACGACCGGGAAATTATCGAAGCGGGTCCGGTGTCGGGAC
>JAQCNR010000438.1 GCA_028274925.1 Halovenus sp. | reverse complement strand
AAGCGAGTCCAGATGGAAGACAGTCCCAATCGACAGCGATGACTCGTTGGTGTAGAGGAAGCCACCGCCGCGAACGCCCTCGAAGAGGTCACCCGAGAACAGGTGGGCGTCACCCTCGCTGTCAGCGAGTCCGAACCGCTCGTTGATCGTCTCTGGCTCCATCTCGACGACAGCTTTGACGCCCTGGAACCACTCCTCTGGTTCCTCCCAGTCCATCAGGCCAGCGTCGCGGGCCAACTCCGAGTTGACCCCATCGGCCGCAACGACCACGTCTGCCCGAATCGGGTCGAGTTCGTCCAGCGTGACGCCGGTAATCTGGCCGCCTTCTCGCAGGAGGCCGTTGACTCGGACGTCGGTCAGGACGCCACCGCCCGTCTCTCGTGTCGATTCGTGGACTCGCTCGGCGACCCACGAATCCAGTTTCCGGCGCAGGACGGCGTCACACCAGTCCGTGTCGTGGTGGTGCAGTTTTCCCAGGTCGAAGGTCTTCACCTTCCGGCCGGAAATGTTGTGAATGTAGTGGTCGTCGACGGGTCGTTCAGTCGCCGCCTCGCGGACGCCCGGAAACACGTCATCGAGCGTGTAGGGGGCCGACTCCTCGCCGTAGAGCAGTCCTCCGGAGACGTTTTTCGAGCCAGCGTCTGTACCGCGTTCGAGTACGAGCGTCTCGACGCCGTGCTCGGCCAGTACCTTCGCCGCCGTTGCGCCGCCGGGGCCAGCCCCGACGACGACTGCTTCGTAGTGTTCGTAGTCAGTCATCGTTAGTCGTTACTCGCCTGTGCGGCCAGTTTGGCGAACTCGCCCGCTTCGAGTGCGTCGGTCAGTCGCGGCAATACCTCGAACAGGTCGCCCTCGATGAAGTAATCCGAGAACCCGCGGATATCGGCGTCGGGGTCGGTGTTGATTGCGATAATGGTGTCTGATTCGTCCATGCCGACCTTGTGCTGGACCGCCCCTGAAACGCCAGCAGCAATGTAGAGGTCCGGTTCGACAACCTGTCCAGATTCGCCGATCTGTCGTTCTTCGGTGATGTACTGCTCGACGTGGCCCTCGAACTCGTAGGAGGCCGTGATGACACCCCGAGTCAGGCCGAATCCAGCGTCCTCGAATCGGTCTGCGAGTTCGAGGCCGAGTTCGATCCCGTGGGTTGGGTCTTGGCGGTCGATTCCGCGCCCCATGCAAACGACGACATCGTGGCCCGAAAGGTCGACACCATCGTCGAGGCGGTCGTAGTCGGTTACTTCGATCTGGAACCAGTCGTCGGGAAGGTCGATATCGTGTTCGACCACCTCGCCCTCGCGGTCAGGGTCTGGCTCTGGCAGGTCGAACGTTCCCGGGATAACGCTTGCACCCTGTGGGTGGAGGTCCCGGTGGGGTTTGTCGATACAGAGAATCGTCGAGTACTCGAACCCGGAGAAGTCAGGCCGAGGCATGTGCAGGACGCGCTGGAAGCGCTTGGATTCGCCCGGTGCGCCGGTCTTCGCAGGATTCGAGATCATCGTCTCGTCGATGTAGAGGTCCGAGCAGTCTGACGCCAGCCCAGAGTCGAGTTCGCCCTGCACGAGCGCCGAGAGGTCACGGCCGTTGTGCGTCGCCGGGAAGATGTTGTACCGGGGTTCGTGGTAGTCGCGCCAGTCCGTCTCGAAGTCCCGGCACATGTGACAGAAGATTTCTGTGTAGGGCTTGTGTCGGAATCGCCCGAGGCGGTCGTCTTCGTGATAGACGACTCGGTCAGCCCCGTAGGCGATTGCCTCCTCGGCGAGGGTGGCAACGTCGTCACCGATGAGTACCGCAACGACATCCTCGGGAGTGCCCTCCTCGTCGCCGCCGTAGGCAGCGGTGTCGGCGTCATCGCTTTCGGATGGCTCGCTGTTGTAGCGGTCCATCATCTCGCGAGCGCGGCCGAGCATCTCCTTCGAGACATCGAGCAGGTCGCCCTGCTGGGTCTCGCAGTAGACCCACATATCCCGGTAGGTCTCGCCGGCGACACCCTCGACGTA
>JAQCNR010000422.1 GCA_028274925.1 Halovenus sp. | reverse complement strand
AAAAAGGAGAAAACCGGCGAGTGGTTTGCTATCTTCGGCATCGAGATGGACACAGAACCACCAACCAAGCCACCGCTTGCGGATATTGACACCGACGAGATGGTCGGGATTGACGTGGGAATCCTCAAATATGCCCACGATACAGACGGCACAGCGGTCGAATCACTCGACCTCTCGGAGGAACGCGACAGGCTTGAACGAGAGCAACGGAAGCTCTCGCGCAAAGAGTACGGGTCGAACAACTGGGAGAAGCAACGTCGGCGTGTCGCTGAGTGTCACCAGCAAATCAAGCGTAAGCGGCATGATTTCTTGCATAAACTGTCGAACTACTATGCTCGGGAGTACGAACTGGTCGCCGTCGAAGACCTCAACATGAAAGGGATGCTGGAATCGCCGCGTAACAGCCGCAACACGGCCTCGGCAGCATGGAATACCTTCACCGATATGGTCGAAACGAAGTGTGAGCGTGATGGCACGCACTTCGTGGAAGTTGAACCCGAAGGCACCACCAAAGAGTGCGCGTCGTGTGGTGTCGAGACCGACAAACCGCTGTGGGTGCGTGAACACTCCTGTCCTGCCTGTGGGTTCGAGGCGGACAGAGACGCAAACGCAGCGTGGAACATTCTTTTTCGCGGACTCACCGAACTAGGAGTGGGTAACTCCGAAGGAACGTCCCCAGAAATCGGAGATTTCTGGTGTGCGAACGAATCGCGCAGCGATTCGTTAACGCCTGTGGAGACTGCGCTCCCTGCGGGAACTGTGGTTGTTCCTGCAAAGCGCGTCGTGGAAGCAGGAAGCCCCTGTCTTAAGGAGCCGCCAATGGCGGCGAGTAGGCAGGGGTAGTTCACTTCGATCGCTGGCGGTGGTATCAATACGCTCCCGGAGGCACTGCTCGCTTCGCTGCTCGGTGTTATGATGTGTCTTGCCGGGTTGCACGTTGTTAATATGACTGCACGAATGGCGAGTAAACTGACCCAGCGATTGCTCCAACTTCAGTCTCGCTAATTGACTAACCACACAAATTCACGAAATGGTTGTCAGCCCTTCCGACGCTGGTTGTCTGCCGCTGCGCAGAGTGTACAGCTGGCGACACATTCAACAAACAGTTCGCTACATGAGTGGACTCGTCATACTGCTTCGTGCCAGTAATCAACAGTGCGATAGAGGATGTAGAGGAGGGCATTAAGAAAGCCGACCATGATCAACAACCCGCCAAGCTGCCTGAAAACTCGCTCGAAGGAACTTGTGATTTCAGTTACACCGTAATTGAAAAACGCAGCAAGTACACCCCAAATAAGGAGGATCGCCGCGATACGTGCACCATCTGCGACGTAGTCTGTAATAGACTGTGGTTCTGGAATAGAGACCATATCAGACGTTTACGGCCAGTTTGTATAAACCTCTGGAAGAGTGAAAAATCTCTTTTATTTCTCCAATCCGCTATGAGCTTTTTTTTGGACCCGTCTTCTGCGTGATTCACAGTACTCTCAAACGCATTCTGGTAGGATATCTAGATGCTGCTGAATAGGAGGCGCGTATCTATCGCAGAGGGGGACGAGAGTGTATGTATCCTTTAGCCGCTTGGGCTGTAGGTTTCCGATATCGGTTCAAGCAGTGCTTTGAGGATTTTATCACCGTCGTAGTGGACTATCTCGGAACGGAAATCAACATCAAACGTATCGATGGTGTCGAGTTTAGGCAGGTGAGTGTGGCGTAGTGAGATTATGAGTTCATCACGCTCGTTTGGCGTCGTATCCTGCTTTTTGAGGTGATTAACCAACTCATTGATCGGCACGTGATCCGTTTCAGTTTCTTGTAGAAAATAGACAATGCACCGTCTCTCGTACTGGTTTAATAATGCGAACCGTTGATTAACTTTCTCAGCGGTGTACTCGCCCATCGTTCGCCTTCACAATAACATTCTGTTCCAGTATCATATAAACATAGGTTGAACTAACTCTCTGAATACTGCTTAAGAGCTATTCTACAGACGGGCGGTGAGGGCATTATCATGCTGATTACAACCTTTGTATTCCCCACTCGAAGTCCGACAAAAAAGTTGAATATTGCGTCAATCGGCCATTGCGTGTCACTGTCGGCACGAATGTGGATATACGCGCACTCTTGTCGATGGTACCCGCCCGCCACTCGAACGAAAGCAAACTCTCCACTCAAATATCTAAAACCGTATATCAGGGGCCACGTAAGCAAATTTCTGGAGAACAACTGCGATGGGCGCTGCAGGCGCTGGCCCGACTGTCGAGCGAATCGACTTCCAAGGCACGAGATGGCCAGATTCGAGGGTTTGAGCCGGAACGCCGTAGCGCAACTGACCGACGATTCGTCGGACCCGATAGGGTAATCTCGCTCATAGCATCAACTCAAATATGATTACAGACTACAGAGCAGAAACGACCCTTTAATTTGATGACGTGATGGAGGATACGGGCACTGTATAGTAAACATATCAAGATGTCTTACTATATTTTCTCGGACAATTAGCTCTCTTTTGTGCTCTACCGGCCGTTCGCGGCTCGATTTCGGAGCAATCAGATGCATACTCCACGACGGCTGTCGGGAGCATAATTGCCTCTCGTGGGTTCGCATAGGCCGACAGCTCTGATTCAGACTGACTTCGTGATTCGTTTCAGGAGAGCGTCTCGTTTCCACTATTCGCGATTTGGCTGCTGGCCACCGTTCGTTCTATTCGGGCAAACAGATCCGTAGCTAACTGAGTCCACAGTTCATCCATCGTGTCATCTATCGACTCCCATCTGTATTCAATTCTGGTCACCAGTTGGCCAAACTCCTCACTCGTCTCCATTTGGTCTGCAGGTAGTTCCTGTTCTAGCGCTTGCCGTCGCGCTGTCAGGGTTAGTAGCTGTGTAATGTGCTCGTCGTACGTTCTGACCAGCGCTGCTGTCTCCACTGTATACCGCAACTGCTTCTTTTCTACTGGTTTGGTGATATAATCGTCAATCGGAACTGTAGCCACTTCCGCAGACGGTGAGACAGCTGTAATCATGATTACCTGCGTGCCGCACCCGGTCTCGTCAAGCCAACGTGGCACTCCGTCCCCGGAGAGAAACGACATCTGGCGGTCGAGAACCACGATGTCCGCTTCACGGTCCGTCAGGCTTTCCTGAGCTTTTTTTCCGGAGTTTGCGGTTTGAACGTCGTATTCGTCTGCGAGCCAGCCTGCATAACGGTCTGCTATCTTCTGTTCATCCTCAACAACAAGGACACGTGCCCGTTTTGTGTCAGCGGTCACCGTGCCCTCCAGTCATGGGTTACGCTCAATGATCACGCGGAGCGACGAACCGTAGAGGACCGTCACCCAACAGGTTTGAAACGGAAACTCAGTCGAGGGAATCAACCTGCTGTCGTCCGTAGCTGCCGTTTTGAACAACCCGTCTAGGTTTTCGACGTCGACGAACTGGTACAGTGTCGGTGTCTCAGCGAGTTCCGACCACCGCTCAATGGCTTCCTCGACTGTCAAACAGACAGCAGTGTCGGTATCAACCGAGCGGTCGAACTCTCGCACCAGCACTCCCTCTGTCGTCAATCTTGGCGTGCCGTACACCTCTGTCTCCTGTTGGTCTCTCACACTCGCTCCCGTCTCTGTGCCTTGTTGACGACTCATACTATGTCTAGCCTCCACAGCAATTCGTGATCTGTTCCTTTGCTCATCGGTGCGCGAATACACGTACCGATTTGTATCGGTTGCGGACCGTGCATACGTCAACTGCGGCAGACCTGCAATTCCAGCCGTCCAGAACGTCTTACCGAGAGGCGTTTCCACACGGACGGACTAACAGACAATACTCTGGCACGGCTTCGACAATCGGCGGCAGCGGCATCGTCTCTGTAATACGTTATACAGCAGCAAATAATATTGAAAAAGAACATACGAGAACTATCGCTACATACAACCAGAGCAACAGCTGATGAATTGCAGAAACGTTTCTCATGCGTTCTCACTCTCCGTTTTTTGCGTTGATAGCCGGCGCCTCCGCCCAAGCAATGTGGCGTACTGTGATTCCACATCCGACGACATATCGTCGATACGTCGGTGGAGTTCGTCGATACGTTCGGTGAGGGCGGCAATATCTGCACACCGGTCACCCTGGCCGGTATCAGAGCCATCTGGAAGTCTCCGTCTTTGCATCGTCAACGAGAGCAGTTCCGCGATAGTACTATCATAAGTAGCCACCCGCACGGCAGTCTCAACCGTCGATAGCAATCTGTCTCGACTGACTGGCTTGACGATATACTCGTTAACGTGCCCGTCGGATGAATCTACGCTCGCGGGTGCAAGCACCCGACAGTCGCCCCGCTCTAGGTCGACTATCTGCCGGGGTGTTCGCTCTGTGCTGTTCAGTGTCTGCTGATCAACGACGACCACGTCCGTCTCAGAACGGATCGACATTGTCTCACCGTGGCGAAATATCTGCGTGTCGTAGGCGTCCGCCAGCCAGAACGCATAGCGGGTGAGCGGACTGTGTTCGCTGGCGACGACGACTACCCGAGCGAATACCGACGGACCAAGGGCTCCGTCGCCGGCCCTCCCAGCGGGTCGAGCGACTGCTCCTTCTGGGTCATCCTCAACAATCTGTTGCCCACTACGATGAGTTGCCATGCAGTAGCAAGTGTCCGTGGTCACAACACGTTGATTGGTATGTATATTGGTCCACCCTGAGTACTCCCAATATACATCTGGACATGGCCCACACCGTCCTCAAATCATGGCGTTGAACATTGTGCACTCAGCACTCATGAAAACAGTTCTTCGAGTAGCTTGCGCTCTGCTGTTCGAAGGTGCTGGCTGAGTGTCGACTGTGCGATACCGATCTCCGCGGCAACAGTTTCGGCGTCGGCGCTCCGCGGCCAGTCGAAGTAGCCAGCGTGGAAGGCCATTCGGAGCGTCTCGCGCTGTCGGTCGGTCAGCTGGTCGTCTACTCTCGTTGCGACAGTCGAACTCGACTGCCAATCGACGGACGGGTGACGTTTTGCGACTAGTTCGACGCCGTCGAGCGCGTCGGTAACGGCGTCCGTGTACTCCCGAACTCCGGTTTCATGCGGCAACTGTACCGTCACAGCTAGGTGATTCGAATCGGGACGCATCTCTACCTGCCGGAGTGCAGCGCCCTGTTTGGCCATCTGCTGAACCGGTGACTCCCTCTCCAGTGTGAGGACACAGGTCATGTGGGTCGTGTTAGTCCGAAGCACCGACACGCCGGGCATGTTTCCGACCTGTTCATTGATCTTGTCATTATCGTGGCCGCCACCGACATCGACTGCGACGAATACCGCACAGGTTCCGTCCTCTCGCTGCGAGATATCTCGTACGTCTACTGGAGCGTCGACAGCCGCTACGAACCGAGACACTCTCGAATCCGAGTTGACCTGAAACGTAAGATTTGTTCCACCGCCCGACAGAAGGGCGTCTCGCTGTCGGATTGCACCGATCGCGTGACCGATAGTCACGCCGAGTTCTGCGAGGGCTTCGA
>JAQCNR010000407.1 GCA_028274925.1 Halovenus sp. | reverse complement strand
TCCCGGTCACCGTAGCGGTCGGGTGAGCCGTGAATACCCTCGAACGTCGGCGTGGTCGTGTCTGCTACCTCCGCAAACGCCCCGGCCATCTCTTCGAGGACCGCACTGTAGAGGCTGAGTTCCTCGTCGTCGAGCGACAGCCCACAGTCCTCGGCCAGTGACCGGACGCGCCCGGGCGGCACGGACGCGGTCACCGCCGACCCCACTTGCAGAGCAGAGGGTTACTCGCCGAAAACGTCGGCGTGTGTTGTGACATTTCTTGTTTTGTGTCTATACTGTGTCGAGTATTGCCTCTCTTCCAGCAATCAGCGATCATAGTGGTCTGAAGGCTGGTAAATTACCAACGAGTATAAAATCTCGGTCGGCAGTATGAATATATACTCTTATTTCCGGCACATACTGTGCAATTCTATTATAACATCTTACAGAGATTATACAAAAGAGGTTAGAAGGCCCGAAAGCTGAACAACTGTATAGATGAATCCGTTTGAGTCAGAGCAGTTGATCGGCGAGCGCCCGGCGCTGTTGGTTATCGACCCACAGCGAGACTTTCTCGACCCGGAGGGGGACCTCTTCTGTGGTGTGACCTCCGACGGCGCTTCCGCCTCGGCCGTCATCGAGCGAATCAACGACCTTGTCGAACTCGCTCGGACAAGTGATATCCCGATTATCTGGTCAAAAGAGCGCCATCGCGCGGACGGGTCGGACAGAGGGACCGAACTCCTTCGAGAAGACCCGACCCATACAACAGTCGAAACGTGGGGCGAGGAATTTGTCGACGAACTCGCGGTGGACGCCGACGCGCTCGAACCGGCAGAGTATCTCGTCGAGAAGCGGCGATACAACCTCTTCCACGGCACAGACCTCGACCATCTCCTCTCGACGTTCGATGTCGATACCCTCATCCTCACAGGCGTGACGACCAGCGTCTGCGTTCACTACACCGCACAGGGCGCGCTCGAACGCGACTACGTCTACCGAGCGGTCGAGGAGTGTACTGCGGACAAAACGCAGAACCTGCACGAGGCCGGGTTGCGCTGCCAGCGACAGATTCAGCCCGGCGGTGTCCAGCCACTGTCGGCCATCCGTGAGGAAGTCGCCGTATACGAGGGAAATCCGGCCGTCAAAGAGATCAAAGCAGCGCAGTCGTTGCCACTGGCCGGCAGCCAATGATGGTCACCCTCGGCGAGACACTGAGCGGAACTGGCCGACCGCAGGAACAGCAGCATCCACCGACTTTTTGTCCGTCGTCACCCTACAACAGTTGAGAATGCAGGTAACGTTGCTCGGGACCGGCGACACGACGGGGACGCCGACCGTCGGCTGTGGGTGTGAAACCTGCCAGCGCGCCAAAGCGCCTGACGACGAACTCCTGGCGCGAGCACGCGAGCAGGGAGCAACCATCACCGCCGGTGGTGGCGTCGAGCGAACGCGATTTTCGGTCCATATCCACAACGAGCGCACCGACGAGACGCTCCTCGTCGATTTCAGTCCGGATTTCAGACAGCAGTTCCTCCGCGAGGAGGTTCCACTGCCTGACGAAGCGATTATCTCCCACATTCACTTCGACCATCTCGACGGCCTCGGAAACTGTTTTAGACTTATCGAGCACCTCGACGTACACGCGGCCAACGAGACAGACCCCGAGACCGGAAAGAGCGTTGCCGAGACGGTCCAGAGCGACTATCACTATCTCGACCAGATCGAAGTACGCCCGCAGACGCCGCTGGAATCGTTCGATGCCTGTGGGTTCGAGGTTACGCTCGTTCCGGTCAACCATCCGCCACTGGTCTGTTACGGACTGGTCGTCGAAGAGCCCGAAACCGGCGCAAAACTCGCACTCTCTGGTGACACGAGCTACGACATCCCCGAAGCGTCCCGCGACGTGCTGGCCGACCCGGACCTGTTACTTGCCGATGGTATCGTCCCAGCCAATCTCTGTGAGTATCACCCAACGGGTGGGGCTCACCACGACGACGACGGCACGCCGCGGACGTTCGGGACAAAACACATGACACGAGAGGGTGCGCTCTCACTTGCCGAGGAGCTTAATGCAACTGAGACGCGGCTTGTCCACATTGCACACTACTATCCTGCCGACGAAGCGTTCGAGCAACCGCTGGCGCTCGATGGCGAGCGCTACGAACTATGAGTTCGACGTGAGTGCGTCGGCGGCCGGGTTCGCCGCGGGGAGACGGAGGGTGACGGTGGTTCCATCAGGTCCAGTCTCGAACTGACAGTCTCCATCGGAGTGGTCGACAGCGATCTGGATCAACCACAATCCAGCACCGCTGCCGTGGTTCAGCGAGGTTTCTTCGCCGCGGTCGATGACGGCCAGTTCGTGCTCTGGAATGCCGGGGCCGTTGTCACTGACCCGGAGTTCGACGCCGCCGTCGACGCCGCCGCCGGTGATGGTGACTGTCGGGTCGCCGTCATCGTTGTGGACGATTGCGTTTTCGAGGAGTTCTGTGAGCGCAGCGTCGAACTCTGGGTTGATTCGTACCTCGACATCCGAAACGTCGGTTTCGATTGTCGCGTCAGGGTAGGAATCGCGTGCAGTAGCGACCGTTCGGTCCACGAGAGCGGCCAGCGAGGCAGGGACCGGTTCGGCGCTGTCAATAACGTTTTTGATTGCACGGGCAGTCTCACTCGTCTTCAACAACACATCTGTTCGGTTGACGATGCGGCCGGCCTCCCCAGCAACGCCATCGGCGCTCTTGTTTGCAATCGAGGAGGCGTAACCACGGATGACCGTGATTTCGTTGCGAAGGTTGTGCCGGAGGACACGGGAGAGCACCTCTTTGAGGATGTCGAGGTCCTGTGCGCGCTCGCGCTCGGCGGTTACCTCCCGGAAGACGACGAGTTTCCCGGCCGACTGCGGGCCGACAGCGAGGTCCGTACTCCGAACCGAGAAATACTCGAGTTCGCCGTCGGTGACGAGTGCGAAGTCTGTCTCGGGAATATCTGCACCGTCGTGGAGTGCCTCGACCACCGGATGCGTCGGGTCGAACTGTCTCCGGTCACCCACGACGACAGCGCCGAGCAGGTCGGCCGCCGTCGACGGAACGTTTTCAGGGACAGAGAGTTCCGCAGCGGTGAAGACCGCCGCTGCAGGCTGGCCAATGAGTTCGTCACCGATGGCGAAGGCGTCCATCGCTGCTCGGTTCACGTCGGCGACGCGTGACTCACCATCGATGGCAACGACAGGGTCGGAGACGTA
>JAQCNR010000405.1 GCA_028274925.1 Halovenus sp. | reverse complement strand
ACAACGGCTACAGAATCGTAGAATTGCCGCAAAAAACGGACATTGCACTCCGTGACTCTGGTCTCGTCCTCGCCACGTCCCCAAAGGAATATCTCGCTGCCAAAGCCGGAGAGACGGCCCGTGCCCTCGAACAACGAACTCCTGTCCGGGAGACGCTCGGCCGGGTCGGTGGGGCACCGTTCTCCGGCATTGTGCCGGGTGGCAAGATAGCCGAGAATCTCGACCTGCCCGTCGAGCCGAATTGGCGTGGTGTCGGTATCCGTACGCGGTCGGACGACACGCCGGTCTTGGTGACTCACCTCCAGTTTAGCTCTGCTGACAACGCAGCGACTGCTCTCGAACAACTCGAAGACGAGTTTCAGGGACTGCTGACGAACTCCGAATCTGACTCTGCTGTCACGTTACGTCAGGATGGACGATACGTGGTTACCGAACTCGAAACCGGCAGTCTCAGTCTGGACCTTTTCTTTCCGTAAACACGAGCCAGCGGAGCAAGATATTCGCTGGGTTCAGCCCCGATTCAGAGTAGTCTCTGTTACAGCGAGTCCGACGATTTCAGCGGTTCGTCGAGCATTTCTTCGGCCATCTCTTCGAGTGCGTACCGCTGGACCTTCTCAGTCGCGCTCCGTGGCAGTTCGTCGACGAAGAAAATCCGTCGTGGGTGCGCATACGTGGCGAGATGGTCTAGCGTAAACTTCCGCAGTTCTTCCTCGGTCACGTCTGCACCCTCTTCGAGGACGACGAAAGCCACCGGAGCCTGCCCTTTGACTTCGTGGGGCGCGCCAGCAACGCCGGCCTCCGCCACGTCTGGGCGTTCGTACAGCGCTGATTCGACCTCTGCGGGGTAGATGTTCTCCCCGCCGGCGATGATCATGTCGTCGGCCCGGTCCACAATCCAGATGTAGCCGTCCTCGTCGATTCGGGCAACGTCTTCGGTGTAGAACCAGCCCTCGTCGTCTTTCACTGCGGCGGTCTTCTCGGGCTTGTTGTAGTAGCCCTCGAAGACCTGCGGGCCGCGGATGGCGAGTTCGCCCGTAGTCGCTTCTTCGTCGTCGAAGTCGATATCCTCGTTCGCGACGGGATTCACGTCGTCTTCCTCTACAATCGTCTCGCGGCTGTCAGGGTCGACAATTTTCAGGTCGACGCCGGGCAGCGACGGCCCGACACAGCCTGCCTCCTTCCGGACACCTTTGACGGGCTCGACTGACCCCGCCGGCGAGGTTTCGGTCATCCCCCAGCCTTCGACCATCGGGACATCCCACTTGCGCTGAATGGTCTGGCGGGTGTCTTCCGGCAACGGCGCGGCCGCACAGACGACGTAATCCAGCGAGGAGAGGTCGTAATCATCGGGATTCTCGCGGTAGATGCGGAACATCTGCGTGTACAGCGCTGGGACGCCAGCGAACGTCGTCGCGTCGTTGGCGTCGATAGCCGACAGCAGTGCCTCGGGTTCGGGCTGTGGTTGGAGATTGAGTTCCGCCCCTGTCATCACGAACGTGCTCATCAGCGCATTTAGCGCGTAGATGTGGAACATCGGCAAGACGAGCACGAGTGTATCGTCGGGGTCGATTCCCAGTCCACTCTTCCCGTAGCTCTCCTGTGTCGACAGCAGATTCCGGTGTGAGAGCATTACGCCCTTCGGCCGTCCCGTGGTCCCGCTGGTGTACGGTTGGGCGGCGATATCGCCAATGTCGCGGTCGACAATATCGAACTCCTCGTCGGCGTCCTCCATCGCGTGTGAGTAGTTGACAATCCCCTTCTCTTCGTCGCTCATCCCCGGCATAATCAGCGTCTCGACGTCCGCAGCCTCGGCGAGTTTCTGGACTTCCTCGGCGACGTACGGTGAGCCAACGAGGACGTCGATACCGGCGTCCTCGACGACGTAGGTCAGTGTTTCAGGGTCCATCCGCAGGTTTAGTGGTGTGGCGACCCCACCGGCTTTGATTGTCGCGAAGTAACTGATCGGGAACCGTGGTGTGTTCGGGATGAACAGGCCGACCCTGTCTCCCGGTTCGACACCGTGGTCGACCAGCACGTTCGCAAACTTATTCGAGTCTTCTTCGAGTTCCTCGAAGGTCGTCTCCTGGCCCATGAACGTGAGCGCCGTCTTGTCGCTGTACCGATCCGCTGCCATCCGTGGCACCATCCCCATATGCTCGAGTCGTTCTCCCTTGTGGTATTCCATCGTCTGCCCACACATACCGAGCAATGTGGTATAAAACTTGAGGCGCCGCCGGCGGTCGGTCCGGCCGCCACGAAAGACCTTAGCCGGCCCTGTCCTAACGGCTGGTATGGCGAAAGAACCGTGTGACGGGTGTGGGCAACCACTCAAAATCGGGGGCGGTATCGCGAACATCTGGACGCTCGAAACCACGCCCACAGAGGGAATGACAATCGAACTCACCGACGGCACTGAGCATTTCCTCTGTTATGACTGCATGGATGCCCTGCCTGATGACCAAGACGTGACCGAAGCCGATGTCGAGCAACTCGGCGATTAAGCCCGTTCGAGTGTGATCTTGAACTCGGCCCCGCCGTACTCGCTGTCTTCGACCGTGATCTCTCCGCCGTAGGACTCGACCAACGTGCGAGCAAGGCCGAGACCGAATCCGGTTCCGTCGCTGTCGGGCCCCTTCTGTCCCATCTCGAAAATCTCGTCGCGAATCGCTTCGGCGATTCCTTTCCCGTCGTCGGCCATCCCGATAACGACCCTTCCGGGCGCTGGCTCTTCTGCGAACAGTCGGACTGACACCGCCCCCTCGTTATGGACGGCAGCGTTCGAGAGGATGTTCGTCAGAACTGAGTCGATCAGGTCGCCAGTGTAGACCTCGTACTCGAAGGCCGCGGGGTCGTACTCCACGGTGAGGGCCTCGAATTTCGTGTCGACGTTCTCGACAACCTCGGTGAGAATTGGCTCGATGTCACGGGCCTCGGGCTGGCCTTCCTCCTCTTTGAGCATCGTGACGGTATCGCCGACGTTGTCGATGAGTTCGGCGGC
Organism: Halovenus sp.; assembly: GCA_028274925.1. Taxonomy (GTDB): domain Archaea; phylum Halobacteriota; class Halobacteria; order Halobacteriales; family Haloarculaceae; genus Halovenus. Next base: position 2,867 of record JAQCNR010000405.1, on the reverse strand, counting down.
GCTGCGGGCCGTCCGATGAATCTTCTCGGCGTATTCACCCGCCTGGTCCTCCTCGTCGACCATCGAGACGACGGCGTCGGAAAAGCCGGTGATAACCTGCAGGTCGTTGCCCAAGTCGTGGCGCAGTAGCCGGTCGTAGACTTCGACCATCTCCTTGCGCTTCGCCAGGTCGTTGCGGGCGCGTTCGAGTCGCTCACGCGACCGGATGTTGACGATTGCTGTCGCGACGTGTTCGGCGAGGTAATCCACCGGTCGGACGTGAAACTCCTCGACTCGGTCCAGCCCACTCCAGTGCAACAGCAGGATTGCACCCGAATCGCCGACTTCGTCGGAGTACACCGTCGGTGCCGCGATTGTGACGCCGCTGTGGTCGAGTCCGTACTCTGCCGGGTCGACGATACTCACGTTCTCGTCGTAGGCAATTTCGACGCCCGGTTCGGCGCAGATAGTAACGGTGTTCGATTCGTAGGCAGTCCGAGCGAGTTCGCCGGGGTCGTCCCCGATAGCCACTCCCGAGCGCATACTCCCAAGTACCCGGAGGTCGTTGTCGTGACGAATCTCCACGACAGTCGGTGAGGGATGGCCGTCGATGAAATGCGGCGCTGCCTCCAGTGTCATGTTAGCGACCTCCTCGACCGATTCGAGATGGTAGATCTCCCGGCTGTACTTGACGATTCTGCCGGCTGTCTTGACCGTTCTCTCTCGTGCCGACTGGTCGTCAGATTGTTGGTCAGACGCCATTATCGCTTAGGTATCCCACTCCTGATTTGAACTCGCGGTGTACACAAAAAATGGTTTCGACGATATTTCACCATGTGATTACTCCAGCCGGTATCGGAGCAACGCCGCGATGCCTCCGAGATTCTTCAGCTGCTGGCCGGGGTCGAACTCACTCGAAAAGACTGTGACATCGCCACCTTTCTGCTCGGTTGTCTCGATGACGTGGTCCACATCGATTTCCCAGTCGCCCTCACCAGCCCGCTGTTCGCGCAGGTCGCTGTCGACAACGAGCAACTGCTCGATTGCGCCAAAATCCGCGGCCTGTGCCACTGCGTCTGGCCCGTACGCCGCCTTCGTGCCATCGGCGATTCGGTCCATCAACTCGTCGATGTACTCTGACTCTTCAGCAATCCGCGTCTCTTTTTGCACGTCCTCGACGGCACCGCGTTTCAGCACCTCGTGAACGCCCCGGTCGCCGACACTCGACGTGTCGACAGTCGTGATGCGGTCGGTCAACTCTTGGGTGTTCTCTTCGATGTACGCCAGCGCGTCCTGTTTCGTAAACCCGGGGCCAGCGAGGATGATTGCCTCGACATCCTGCCGTTCGAGGAGGTCGGTTAGTTAGGAAAACAGCTCCGAACGGGGTTGTTAGTACTCGCCTTTGCCCGTCGTTGCGGTGATGGAGGCAACCTCTTCGGCGCCGTACTGGGCCACCGTGTGGACGTGGGCCTGTCCCTCTTCCACGGTGGCGATGGCGATGTCGGGGTTGTCTGTTGCCTCGACAGCTTCTTCGATCCGGTCGCGCTGGTCAGGTTTCCAGCGCTTGGTCACGTCGAGTTCCGTGTGCTCCTCGACGTTGAGTGTGTGGTGGTGGCCGAGTTGGTCCTCTCGCGAGCAGTCGACAATTTCCCCGCCGACCCGCAGGCGGTTGGCGAAGCGAGCGAACTCGACAGTTTCGACGGTGATGGCTGCCCAGATATGCTCGCGCTCGCCGCCTTTGTCCCGCAGTTGGTCGTCGTTTCGCTGAATCCGGCGGGTGGTATCGCCGGAGACGGTGTCACCCGGTTCGATGACGTGAGAGAGATGCCAGAGGTCGTCGAGGCTCTCGGGGACGAGTGTCAGCCGCTCCAGCCCGCCCTCGACCTGCTCGGAGTCGGCAATGCGCATGGTCGACCTTGGGTCGGCGTCCGATAAGTGGCTGGTGATTGTGCCGTCGAGTCGTGGTGTTGAAATCGGAGCCACGCCTTCACTCTGGCAATGGACGAGGCGATTGCCCACCTTCGTGCGGACAAGACGCTGCGGCCATACATCGAGGAACACGGCCCGCTATCGCTGGACGCTGCCGAGGACACCTTCGAGCGCCTCGTTGTCTCGCTGCTGCGCCAGCAGGTGTCGACCGACGCCGCCGCAGCAATCCGCGAGCGCCTGTTCGACGCAGTCGACATCACGCCCGAGGGGGTTCTCGACGCCGACCCCGAAACGCTCCGTGACGCTGGCCTCTCCGAGGCGAAAACCGAGTACGTCCGTGGCGTCGCCGAGACATATCAGCGCGAGGGCTACGACCACGCGTATTTCGAGGGAATGACCGACGAGGCAGTCATGGACGAACTCACTGCAATCCGTGGCGTGGGTCCGTGGACTGGCAAGATGTTTTTGCTGTTCGCGCTCGGTCGGCCCGACGTGTTTCCTGTCGAGGACCTTGGGATTCGCCGCGGGATGGAACACGTCTTCGAGGAAGAGCTGACCCGTGCTGAGATGCGCGAGCGTGCTGACGAGTGGGCACCCTATCGCTCGTACGCGTCGCTGTATCTCTGGCGGGCCTACGAGGGATGACCAAACCTTGATACCCAGCGGCGAGAAAGAGGGGGCGTTGGCACGACGAGCATGAGCAGATACGAGACGTCCATTGAGGACGGCACCATCTACGTTGGAAGTCCGGATGGCCCGATTGCGGTCGGCGAACTCGACACCGCAATCGAGGTTGTCGGGGGCCCGTCGTGGACCATTACCTACTCTGAAGAACTCAAGGAACGCCATCCCGAGCTGAACACCTCCGACGAAGGGTTGACTGTCGACGTGACGGACATGATCAACGGGATGACTCACTCAGAGCAGTTCGTCGAGACCCTCTCTGCACAACCCGCCGA
>JAQCNR010000403.1 GCA_028274925.1 Halovenus sp. | reverse complement strand
CACGTCTGCCGGGCCATCGGTGCCAGTCTGGTCGATGGTCCGGATCGTTCCTTCCATCGAAGAGTGGACGGTGCAGATGTAGCTGCTGAGTTCGGCAGCCAGTTCGCTCGTCACCGTGAACGAGACGGAGTTGCCGTCGTCGACCCAATTGGTCTCGGAGTCACCCTCGTACGAGCCCTGGGCGGATTGGCTCAGCAGCGGGTCACCGTTACCGTCGCGGAATTCGAGGGGGTGGGAACTCCAGCCGTTGTTCTGTATCGTGTACCGACTGCCGACGCGGAAGGTTAGCTCGGGGTTTCCGACGCCTGTCTCGGCGAACTCACTGTCGCTCGCCTCCGTAACTTCCCAGGCGTTTATGCTGATATTGTTCAATCTCGCAGAAATTTCGTCGAATTCGTCGCTCTGTGCTGCCGTCGCGCTTACGCCTGCTCCGTAGGCAACAACTCCTGTACCGAGGCCTGCAAGAAGTCTCCGCCGCCGGGGACTGTCGACTGGGTCCTGTGACATATATATATTATATCGTTCGATATATATAATAAAATAGACGCTAACAGGTATGGTATGGACTCAACAGTGTGGCCTCCCAGCGATGCGCCCACGGCGGCCGGCTATCACCCTGAGGTGTGCAAGTCTTTCACGAGTCGAAACCACCACTCTTTTTGTACTAACTTACAAACAAGCGGATATGGTCGACAAAGACGACCTGCGCGAGCAGTTCACTAACGCGTTCGAAGGTGCAGACTACCCGATCAACAGCCCAATGGACCTCGTTCCGGCTCTGCCGAACGGTCCGTCCACGTCCTTCGAGTCTGGCGATTTCTCCATGACGGCCATGGAGCTTAACCAGACCGTCAGCGGTGGCGACTTCCCATACGATGACGTCGAGTCGTTCGTCAACGACATCATGGAAGCGCTCGAAGAAGACGGCGAATTCTAAGCCAGTAGTCGGCTGGTCACCCAGCCGAGGCGGTTCTTTGGTGCGTCGAGACCGACAGTAAGACACTTGTAGGGCAGTCAGCAATGTGAAGATGCAGTCCCGTGGTGTAGTGGCCAATCATAGGGGCCTTTGGAGCCTCTGACGGCGGTTCGAATCCGCCCGGGACTATTCTGTCCGAACGCAGTGAGGACGAATAGCCGGCGGTGGATTCGAAGCAGGGAGCGAAGCGACCGCGGTTCGAATCCGCCCACAGAAGTGACTCTCCGGTGTCAAGTCTCACCCTGAGTACGAGCGATGACCGCACCACCGGAGCGGTTTCCTCCCTACCTTTATTTACACAGACCGTGACAGCACCGGATATGGTCCACTGGAGGCGAGAAGGATTTTGGGCACTGCTCGGTAACATCGTCGTGGGGTTTGGTGCAGGGACCGCAACGCTGGCTGCGTTTGCACCCTCATTTCCGGTGCTCGGCGAGCCACATTTCGTGTTGAGAACAGTCATTGTCTCGGTCGGATTCGCGTTTTTCTTCGCTGGCTACCACATCACGCAGGCGGGGACCTATCGAGACCCAGACGAGTCACTGCTCCCGTCGGCGTCTCCTGACGCAGAAACAGAGTTATCAAGCGCCACAGAACGGGCGACGGCTGCTGTGGTGGTGAGTGGAGTCTTCGTGAGTCTTGGCGTGCTCGGACTCGGTGCTGGAATGCGACTGTTTGCACTGACAATCGCGTCGTGGGACCCGGCACTGGGGTTTCTCTCTGGGGTCGTCTGCATCAGCGGGTACATTTTCGGCCACATCGGTCTCAACGGGGTGTTACTCTGAGATGAGCACGATGTCAGAGACACAGACGAGTCCGGCCGTTGGACAGTTGCTCGGCGTCGTCGTTGGCCTGGGGATAACAGCGATGTCGATGTCTTCGGGGTTCATCTGGGCGTCACAGGGACGACTCCCACTCGTCTACGTCGCTGGCTTTCTGTCGTGGACGGGCTACCTGATTGCACACAAAGCGGCCACGGGCGTGTTCGTCGACGATGTCGATGGCCCTGCCGCAGAAGTTGAAACCACCGAAGATGGCAACCAAACTGGAGACAGTCCAGGGGCGAATGGGTCGCTCTCGATGGCGCTGTCAAAACTCCGTTCGATCGCGCCGGAGGACACCAGACGGGCACTTGGATTCGTTCTCGGGATTGCCATCCTCGTCAGCGGCATCGCAATCTTGGCCTGGTACGTTCGCCAGGAGAACCATCTCCTCGGAAATGTCGGCAGTGGTCTCTTCCTAGGCGGTTATGTTATCGCGCACTACTTCGATTCTGAGAAGCTGTTATAATCGCTCACGACGAACGTGTAGATTCAGCATACATCGAGCGGTGTCCGTGGATAATTTTTTTACAGTGGACAGAATATCGCCACAGGTTGAATGACAGAATCAGGAGCGGAGCCAGACGATAGACCGCCGGGGGCGGATGGGGGACGCGAGTCTGCGTCAGCGGATCGGGTCGCTAGATACGAGGCTGCCGAGGGATGGGACGCAAACCGTCCAGCAGACCCGACATCGCTTGATTCGCTGTGGATACGGTGGACCGATGGTGGCTCTGACCTGCACTTTCATCGTGTTTGTGAAATTATTCCACAGGTTGAACGAACTGATTCTTGGCCGTTCATCCAACCAACCAAAGAAGGAGAGAACGCGCCTGTATTCACGCCCGTGCGCGACGGGGTGGATACGACCGAAGAAGACGAAGTCCAGTTTCAGTTCGTGAATGGGCTTCCGCGGCAGTTGTTGCGACACGTTCCGCTGCTTGTCCTTACTGCGACGGTGATTATGTTTGCTGGCCCGGAACTCATCCTGAATTCAGATGTTGCCGGGTTGTCAGCACTGCTCCCGCAGTTCAACGGCAGCAACACCGCCCTGTTCGGCCTGTTTCTCGCTATTGGTCCGGTCTTGATTTGGCTGTTGACCAGTGTTGATGTGATCGAGATTCGAGAACTCCCCAGCGCAGGTGCTGTCTACGGGTTGACTGCGTTTCTTGGGCTAGGAATTTTGATTTCGCTGTTTCTCGTCGCGACGGCCGACCACCCAAGTGAGGTAGAACCGAACGTCGTCCTCACGTCAGGCTATCTCCTTACCCTACTCGTCGGTGGGATGATGCTGTACGAAGCGACGCTCCGTATCGAGCACCTGTTCGTGACGGTCGGTGAGCGTGATGACGATATTATCGACGACCAAGCGGAGTATCGACGGTTTTTGACCGACCTGAACGACGCGATAACTGAGACCCCAATTCTTGGCCTTGTTCGCCCCTCACGATTGTTCGGCACCGTCTTCGCCCTCCAGTTTCTTATCGTGTGGATACTGGGAGCCGGGCCGCAGAATCTGAACTACTCCGTTGGGCTGGTTGTGAACTTTGTCCTGAACGCCATCCTCGTGACAGTTGTGTTTAAATTCTTCATTCTGGTCCGATATTTCAACAAGTTGATGAACGAAAAGCAAGAGTATCGAGAAATTGGCCTTCACTACGAGCCGTTTCATATCGATGGCTACGGTGGATTCCGTGACTTCGGTCGGTTCGCCACCCGGATCAACATCATTCTCACGCTCGCAGGGCTGTATCTTCCCTATCGGCTGTACATTATCGGCGGGCTTGAGTTTCCCCGCGAGGGACTCGCTGGGTTTACCGACCCGCTTGTGCTCACAATCTGGTTTATCAGCTTTCTCGGACCCGTCGTGGCGTACGCGCTTGGTGCTGCCGCGTGGGGGTACTACTCCTTTTGGTCGATGCACGTGAAAATGGAACGCGATAAACAGCTGTTAGCGCGGCGTTTTCAGGGCAAACGGGGAGGCCGAGAACTCGACCGAACGCCGTCCGCTGGCGACACCATCGATTCGTTCGAGTACTGCAAGGGTCCTGCATGGGGGGCCTTTCGAGATGCCCCAACCTGGCCGTTAGATGTGAGTAAGATGTTGAGTCTGATCTCTGGAAACGCGGTGCCGCTGTTGATCCCAGTTGTCAATCTCTTTTTATAACCCAGCTCTCCCGGCCCAAGATACATTATGCTCACTCTTCGAATGTCCGTGGCATGTCGGAGACAGCACTGGTCACCGGTGCCGGCGGATTTACTGGGACGAAACTTGTCGAGCAATTGCTTGGCGCAGAATGGGATGTGGTCGCAACTGACCTCACAGAAGCTGACCGCGGGCAGTTCTACACTGAAACCGACAACGCACCGCACCCAGCCTACGACCCAACCCTCGTCAACGAGCACGAGGAAGTCCCGTTCCGCACGGCAGACATCACCGAGCGAGAAACACTGGAGCCAATCTTCGAAAACTACGAGTTCGACGTTGTGTTCCATCCAGCGTCGTTGTTCGATTACTTCGCCGACTGGGACCAGCTCCATGCGGTGAATGTCGAGGGAGCACGAAACGTTGCGGAGTTGGCGGCAACGGAAGATGTCGAACAGTTCGTCCATTTTAGCACACTTGGCGTCCTCGGCGCGGCGGGGTTCGATGAGCCAAAATCCGAGGACGAAGCGTACAATCCACACAACGAATACTGTGAGTCCAAAGTCGAACAGGAGCGAGTGTTGCACTCAGTTCGTGACGAACAGGACCTTCCGTTGACGATTATCCGTCCAGCACCGATCTATGGACCCGGGAATCAATACGGCGTCTACCACATCCTCCTCGTCGTGTCCAAGCTTGGGTTCGCTCCCATCTATCGGATTTACCCACGCTCGAAACAGTTGATGTTTCCAAGTATCCACGTCGAGGACTTGTCTCGAATCGCGCTCTTTCTGAGTGAGAAGCGCGCCCAATCCATCGGTGAGACGTACAACGCAGTAAGTGACTGCATCAATCAAGACGAGTTGCTGTCTTTTCTTGGGGAATCGCTCGGCGTCCCACGAATCCGCTTGCCCACGCCGTATCGTGTGTACAAACTCTGGTCGAAATATGCCGAAATCCACTCCCGACGGATCCACGAGATTGCACAGGAGCGAGACAAGCGACCGAAAATTGACGCCCCCATTACGCAGTATCTCTCAAACAACATGTGGTACTCCAACGAAAAAATCCGCGAGTTGGGATTTGAATTCACCTATCGTGACCCGCGACGTGGCCTCTGGGATTTCATGACCTGGTGCAAGGAGCGAGGTGTAATCGCATGAGTCTCGTCAGTCCCGTCGACGCACCGGTGTTGTTCGGCTGTGGCATGATAGCCGCGGTCATCTACCGGCGGTGGCTCGCCAGTCGGAACGAAGACTGGTTCCTGTTTCTCGGCATGTTGGTCGTCGGTGCGTTCTGGGTGTCGCTGTTCGTTGGTGCGGTTGGAAACCTCCCCGTACGCGGGATATTGCCAGTGGTGACGACAGAGAGCCTGCTACTTGCCGTCTGTTTCCCGCTGGCCTATCCATTCTGGTTCTGGATTGGTGCCTGGGCACTCTTCCTGTTGTTTGGCCGCCAGCCAGAGCAGGGCGGCGTCTACTGGCTCTACCGTATCGAGGACCGGACCGAGGACTTCGAGTCGTCGTGGGAATCCTAGGTCTGTCACTCGACACCCCGAGCGACGAAATGGTTCGGGGCCATGCCCGGAGCGTGTGTGAACGGCGAACCCATTTGACCGTAGACGAACTACAGAGGTTAATGACCGAATCTTCTTCAGGGCAGTCAGCTATTTACACGGCGCCACGAACAGACGTGTCTCAGGACCAGGGAAAATTCCGGATTCACCTCAACTTCCCGGGACAGGCAGTGCCCGGCCACGACGACCACGGGTACGGGCCGCTGGCGACTGTCGTCGAGTCGTTCATGGACCCCGGAACGCTGATTCGGATGCACCAGCACCGCAACGAGGAAATCATCTCGTGGGTGCCCGCGGGGGCGATGCGCCACGACGACCGGCAGGGAAACGAACTGGTCACCGACCCCGAGCATCTGATGATGATGGGCGCTGGCAGTGGCTTCTGGCACGCCGAGGAAACACTCGCGGACGACCCACCATTGCGGATGCTCCAGATTTTCGTCCGACCACACAGCCTCGACCTGGAGCCAGAAATCCAGCACGAACCGATCCCGGAGCCAACGCCCAACGAGTGGCGCCACCTGTTCGGGCCAACTGGAACTGACGCACCGCTGTCTGTCCGCAACGACGTCGATTTCTACGACTGTCGACTCAGTGCCGGCACGACGACCACCCTCCCCGGACGAGATGGCTGGGACAGCTACCTGTACGTCTTCGAGGGTGCGGTCGACGTTGGCGACGAGGCCGTCGGGTACACCGAGAGCGCGCTCGTAACCGGCGACGATGTCTCCGTCACCGCAACCGAAGACTCGACCGTTGTCGTGTTTTCACTCAACTCTGGGGCACCGGTCACGCGGCAGGGGACAATCGGTCGCTGAAACCGCCACAGCAACGAGTCAGTCCCGCGGTCTTGAAGTTTAGACAGTTCTTATGACGAGTATGTCGACACACGCGGAGTGGGACGAATCGCGCGTCCGACAGTTGCACGACGAGCTCGTCTCCCTGCACGAGGCAGTCGAATCGACCAGCGCACACGGCACCGACGGCGACGTCGAACCCGGCGAGGGTGTCCGCCAACTCGTGACGACGATTCTCTCACAGAACGTCGCCGACGAGAACACCCGACGGGCCTCGGAGTCGCTGTTCGAGACGTACGACGATTTCGCCGCAATCGAAGCCGCCGACACCGACGAACTGGTCGAAGTTATCCGGGTCGCTGGCCTCCCAACTCAAAAGGCTGAGCGCATCCAGCGGGCGCTGGCGGCCATCCGCGAGGAGACTGGTGGAGCGTACTCGCTGGCGTTTCTGGACGCGATGAGCACCGACGACGCGAAGACGTGGCTGACCGGTATCAAAGGCGTCGGGCCGAAAACCGCAAGCGTCGTGCTCAATTTCACCTTCGGCAAGCCAACGATGGCTGTCGACACCCACGTCGAACGCGTCTCGAAGCGGTTCGGGCTCGTCCCCAAGTCTGCGAGCAATCAGCGCGCACACGACGTCCTCGGTGAGCTTGTGCCGGACGAACTGACCTACCCGCTGCACGTCTTGCTCATCCGCCACGGCCGAACCTACTGCTCGGCCCAAGACCCAGATTGTTCGAATCCAGTCTGTGAGACGTACTGTGACTGCGACGGCTGTTAGGAGAGGTCCTCGGTGAACTGAAACGGAATGCGGTCGAGCACGTGCTGAGGAAGACGCTCGACGAGATACTCACCTGCCACGACGAGCGGTTTCCGACAGAGACCGTAGACAACCGAGATAGCGAGGAAAGCGAGTGCGGCAGTCTGTATCGGGCCGGCGAAAGTCAGGACCAGAACACCCGCGAGCACGCCGGCGAGGGCGACATCTTCTGGCGCGCCGTCGTAGCGAATCCAGCGACGCGGCGCGAGCCAGCGGTCGTGATAGTGACTGTAGACCGCCCGGTCGGAGGTTCCCTTCCACGGCTTGACCTCCAGACCACCACCGAGGGCGTCCATTGCCGAGTGGAGCGCGGCCGACAGCAGGACAGCAGCAAGGCCAACCGTCAGAATTGTCGGTACTGTGGCCGCGATAGCGACCAGCGCGAGCGCTCCAGCCGAGTAAAGCACTGGGAAGTGAAGCGTGCGGCGGTGGTTCCCGAGCAGGTCCAGGTCCGGGATGATACCGCCAACAGCCCCGCCAGCCACGGCTACAGGCAGATACTCCGGGGCGAACAGTCCCGTCGCGCTGAGGAGTCCCATCCCCATCAGCGCGTGCGTCGTGGCCATCATTCTCGAAAAATACGGCCTCACGCTATATTGGTATTCCGAGTGGCATGATGGATCGTCACTCGCCTGACCAGAACTGGGCACCCGATTTTATTTGCGTTCCAGCAGAGAGTCCGAACATGGACTCAGAACTGGTCAGTCTAGAGGTAGACGGCGATGTTGGGAGGCTCACCGTCGACCGGCCGGAGGCGCTGAACGCGCTGAACGTCGAGACACTAGAAGCGATGGGCGAGGCGGTGACCGAAGCACAGGACGCAGGCGTGCGAGCGCTGGTCGTTACGGGCGCAGGCGAAGACGCCTTCATCGCCGGGGCGGATATCAAGTACATGAAAGACCTCGGGACGGAAGCAGCCCAGGAGTGGGGCGCACTCGGGCACGCCGTCGCAGACTCGCTGGCGGAGTTTCCGGGCGTGACTATCGCTGCGGTCAACGGCTTTGCCTTCGGCGGTGGTTGTGAGATGGCAATTGCCTGTGACCTGCGGGTTGCGAGCGAATCAGCGGTCATCGGAAACACGGAAATCGACCTCGGAATTATTCCCGGCTGGGGCGCGACACAGCGATTGCCGCGGCTGGTCGGTGACGAGACAGCGCGCCGGATGATCTACCTCGGCCAGCGACTGGACGCCGAGCGTGCACGGGAGGTGGGTCTCGTCGGTGAGGTTGTCTCTGACGACGAACTCGACGCCCGGGCCACCGAACTCGCCGAACAAATAGCTAGCAAGCCAGCCTTTGCGCTCCAGACGGCAAAACAGTCGATTGCACAGGGGTACGAAGCGAGTCAGAACGCGGGGCTGGACTACGAAAAACGCGCCTTCGCAAGTCTGTTCGGAACTGCCGACCAGCGAGAAGGGATGGCGGCGTTCGTCGAGGACAGAGAGCCAGAGTTCGAGTAAGTCAGCGGCTATCTATTCAGAGTGCTCCGCGACGCGGTCGGCGTACGTGAAAGAGCGCTGTGGGCGGGCCGACCTCAGCACGACCAGCCAACACAGCCTCTCCGGGACAGTTGCTGTCGAGGATGTGGCCAAGGAGTCGCCGCAATCGGCCGACGGGTAGAGTCGAAAGCTACGCGTCGTCGGTGATGATATTCGACGCTAAATCTCGCGGGAAGTAGGTGAGAAAGTCCAGTCCATCCTCGGTGATTGCGACGGTATCCGAGTGTCGGTAGCCCGCGTCGTCGGTGTAGAGTCCGGGTTCGATCGTGTAGACGTGGCCCGGTTCCATCGTCGCCTCGCTTCCCCGGTCGATGTAGGGTGGTTCGTGCGCCCCGAGACCGATGTTGTGACCAACGTGGTGCTGTGCGAGGTCGGTAATTCCCTGTTCCTCGAAGTAGTCCCAGACGGCCTGGTCCACATCACTGGCGGGAACGCCCGGCCCCATTGCCTCGAAGGCAGTCTCCTGGGCTTCGAGCATCAACTCGAAGTAGTGTTCTTGCTCGTCGGTCACCTCGCCGACAAACATCGTTCGTTCGAGTTCCGAGTAGTAGCCGTCGACGTTGGCTGTCGCGCCGGTGATGAGCACGTCGCCACGGGAGAGTCGCTCGTTTGGCGTGTGGCCGTGGGGGAGCGCCGTCTCCTCGCCGCTGATGTAGCCAGCATGGACCGGGCCGTCGCCGCGCTCTCGGACGGCGTACTCAGAGCCCAGCGTGTCGAGCATCCCCCGTGAGGCTTCCATCGAGGCGCGCTGGCTGACCGTCGTCGGATGAGCACCGACCTCAGTGAAGTCGGCCAGATACTGGTGGCCGAGATTTGCCCACTTCGCCGATTCTCTGATGAGGTCGATTTCGGCGTCGCTTTTCGCCTCGCGCATCCCCGGCACCCACTCTTGGGTATCGACATCGAGGTAGTCACTCAGTGGCGGGCCCTCGTAACCCATCACGCCCGGCGCGCCGTCCATATCCGCGAGGACGGCGTCGGCACCGATTCCATTGAGCATCTCGGCAATCGTCGCGATTGGTTCGCCGCCGGGATAGTCAAAGTAGCTGTAGACCGCCTCGATGCGGTCGTTGTCCCCGACCCGGTCGACCTCTAATCGTGGCACAGTAATCGAAATCCGGTCGCCTGTGAGTGCAAGTGCAACCGGTCGTTCAGTCTGGATGTGCTGGAAACCAGTGATGTACTCGATACTCGTTGCGTCGAACCAGACAGCAGCGTCAGCCTCGCTGGCGTCGAGACGCTCTCGGACTGCCTGAATGCGAGACGTGAATTCCTGTGGTG
>JAQCNR010000399.1 GCA_028274925.1 Halovenus sp. | reverse complement strand
TCCGGCGTCCGTACTGCCGCCTGCGATGATGCCGCTAACGCCCGTGCCGTGGCCAGCCCCCGGATACTGTGTCTCGGCGTTTGGCTCTGAGTCGACCCGAGCGCCGGTCTCGTCGAACTCCGCCCACCCGCCACGCTCCAGTGAGGCCGCCAGTTCCTCGTGGCCGGAGACGTCGATGCCAACGTCGAGAACCGCGACATCGACACCCTCACCGCGAGTCTCGTATATCTCTCTCGCCTCCGGGACAGCCATCTCTTCGAGGTGGTAGGCGGGCTCTGTCTCTCCAGACTGAGTGCTAGACAGTTCGGTCGTCTCCGTCTCGTCAGCGACGCTTTGTGTGCCGAGCGCGCCGTTTGGGTGTACTGCGACCACCCCGTCGACATTCAAGAGTGCACGTCGGCTGACGCGCTCGAGGTCGACAGAGAACAGTGCGGCGTTTGCGGCCCAGAACTGGCGTTCGATGCTGATACCGGGCTGTTCGGCGACGAACTGCTCGAACGGGCGCTGACTCGTCCGTGCGTGACGCTTGAGCGTCGCCGCTCCTGCGCCGTCTGCTGGCTCGAACCGGGCAACCAGTTCGACTGTCCCGGACGTGTCTGTAAGCGCTGGATGGTCGGCCCACGTCTTGCCAGTCGCAGACTTCACCCCCAGTCCTGCCGCACCCACCCCGACTGTGCCGGCGATGAACTCCCGTCGAGTCGGCGAATAGCGATACTGGTCCATAGCCGAGATACCACGGTCGTCTCATATAAATCTCGGTCAGCAATTATCAACGATAGAACTGATTGGGCCAACGGCCAGTTGTTACAGCGAGGCAATCATCAAGCCAACTCGATACGCTCAACGAAGGGCAGCGCCCGGATATCGTTGATTAACCCGCCAGTAATGGGGTCGTCAGTGATGACGTACAGTTTCGGTTCGTCGGTGAATTCTGGGTCTTCGGTCATCACCTGCCGAATCGACACGTCGTGACCCGCGATGGCGGTGGTCACCCGTGCGACGATGCCGGACTCCTCGGCGTCCCGAACCGTGACGGTACAGACCGCCAGGTCGAGCACTGGCGCGAGGTCCATCAGACTCGGCACTGCAGAGATATTCTGGAAAATCGGGCGGAGTTGGTCGTCAGCCAGAATCGCGTCAGTCGTCGAGTCGACGACCCGGCGGTCGACGCCAATCTCGCGGGCAATTCCGGTGTTCGGAATCTCGATTCCCCCCGAGACGACCCGGCCGTCGTCGTTGACAGAAAACCCCCGTTCCAACAGCAACCGGATCACCTCCTGCTGGCTCGGCGAATCGGAGAACTTCTCCATAATCTCCTCGAACATATCCGGAGGATTGCGCTACACGTCTATATGCGTTGGGCATAGGTGCCCATCACTGTGCGAATCTGTGCATCAATCATCAGAGTTCGCCTTTCGTACTCGGCGTGTCTGCACGCCGCTCGTCGAGTCGCGTGGCGTCGTCCAGCGCACGTGCCAGCGCCTTGAACAGCGCCTCGATTTCGTGGTGTGCGTTCTCGCCGGTGACGGAGGCGTGCAGTGTCAGGTCGGCGTTCATCGTCAGCGAGCGCAGGAAGTGTCTGGCCATGTGGCTGGTCATCCCGCCGACGGCGTCCTGACTGAATTCGCCGTCGAACTCGAAGTGTGGGCGGCCGCTGATGTCCAAGACGATTCGGCCGCGGGACTCGTCCATCGGAATAGCCCGGTCGGCAAAGCGGACGATGCCGCGTTTGTCACCGAGCGCCTCGCCGAGTGCGTCGCCGAGCGTGATTGCCACGTCCTCGACAGTGTGGTGGTCGTCGATTTCGAGGTCACCATCGCAGGTGACGGTCAGGTCGAACAGCCCGTGCGTGCTGAACGAATCGAGCATGTGGTCGAAAAAGCCAATCCCCGTCTCAACCGTCGAGTCACCGTCACCGTCGAGGTCGAGTGTCACCTCGATGTCGGTCTCGGCGGTTTCGCGGGTGACTGCGGCGGTCCGGTCGCTCATACTCCTACCCAGCGGGGCCGGGTATTTGATGGGTGCGCCTTTTTGTTGGCTGTGTTGATCAGGGATTGTGGATTGACCGAGGACAACAAACAGAACGTCTCACCGTATTGCGTGGGTCACTCAGGCAGTCCGAAAACAGTTTGTACACCTATTTTTGACATCCTGATCGCTCAGTACAGATGGGTTACTGGCCATCGAGCAGTTCGTAGAACGTTCTTGGCTCAACGATATCGATGCCGCGGAATGAGTTCACCGAGAGAAGATGCTGGTCACCAGAGACGAGATACTCGACATCGCCAGCGACTGCGGCTTCAAGGAACTTGTCGTCGTCTGGGTCATCTTCGACAACTGCAATGTCCTCTTGTGGGGTAACGAACTCGGCAAAATAGCGAATCGTTTCGACTTCGTTCTGCACGTCGTCTTTGTCCATCTGGAAGCGCTCTGGATATTTGAGGAGTGTGTCACGGAATTCGGTAAGTGTCTCCACAGAGACGACAATCTGGTACTCACGGTCGAATCCTTTGACGAGTAGCTCGTGTGGGACACCGGTCGCAATAACACCCGAAATAAGAACGTTCGTATCGAGGACTGCCTTCATTCATCATCGCCTCGTGCCTCGTGGACAAGCCGAGACACGTCCTCAGGAGAGACGTCGACTGATTTCGCGCGCTCTTCGACCCGCTGCTGGAACTCTTCGACTGATGGGAGGTCCACTTTCTTCAACACAAGTCCGTACTCTGTTGGCACGACCATGAGCTTCGTCCCCGTCTCCAGCCCAAATTCCTCACGGAGACTGCTCGGAATCGTGATCTGCCCTTTCGAGGTGACTGTGGTCACTTCCGGTTCATCGGATGCCATGATCTGTTCCTATGTAAGAATTCCTTACGATTGTATCTACCGGTCAATACACAGGTCTACCCACCAGTCCATTCAGCCAGTTCTCCGACGAACACACCTGCCTTCTGAATAGTTCTATTACACCCGCTGGACCACAGGTGACCGCAAGTGGTCACCGGTTGGGGACTTTCTTCTTCCCGAACGCTGTGGTCGAGAACGGACAGACACAGTTTCCCAATCCACCGACCACACGCCAACAACATGAAACTGTACTGTCGAAGTGCCTTTTTATCAGCCCCACAGAGGGGAGGTATGGAACGAATCGAGCTGTCAAACCGCGCGTTCGAGGGGGACAACAACGCCTACCTGTTCAACGACGGGCCGGAGACGGCACTGGTCGACACAGGCGACTGGCTCGAAGGCTCTGAAGGGCAACTACGACAGGAACTGGCCGCCCGCGATATCGAGTTCGCGGACGTCGACCGGATCTTTCTGACACACTGGCACGGCGACCACATCGGGCTGGCGAGCGCAATTCAGCGCACGGGTGACGCAACGGTGTACGTCCACAGCGCCGACGCTGCCCTCGTCGCGGGTGACGAGGACGCGTGGGCGGAGATGCACGACCTCCAAGAGACGTACTTCGACCAGTGGGCGATTCCAGCGGAGGGCCAAGACGTGCTGTTCGGCCTGATGGATGGCTCGGCCTACACCGACGACCCACCGACGGTCACACCAATCGAGGACGGCGACACGTTCGATATCAACGGAACCGAACTTCGAGCAGTCCACGCGCCGGGCCACGCTGCGGGGCTGTGTATGTACGAGATGAGCGACGGAGACAGCCACGAGGTGTTCACCGGCGACGCACTGCTTCCGCAGTACACGCCAAACGTCGGCGGCGCAGATGTCCGCGTCGAGCGGCCCCTCGAAAAGTATCTGGAAACACTGCAAACAATCATCGACGCCGATTACGACCGCGCGTGGCCGGGCCACCGCGACCCAATCGACGACCCGACCGCTCGCGCCGAACACATTATGCACCACCACGAGGAGCGGTCGTGGCGCGTGCTCGACGCACTCCGCCGACTCGGCCCGTGTGATGTCTGGACCGTGAGTGCGGACCTGTTCGGTGACCTCGAACACATCCACATCCTCCACGGCCCCGGCGAGTCCTACGCTCATCTCGAGCATCTGGAACGAGAGGGGGTGGTCGAATCCGACGACAACCAGTTCCGACTGGCCGAGGGTGTCGGGGCGCAACTGGCTGACGTCGCAGAAGAGCGCTGGCCGCTGGTCTGATCAGGCCGCGTCGAGAATCGTTTCGAGCAGCGTGAGTTCCTGCTGGAGAGAACTGTCGCCAATTGCCGTCATCTCCGCGGCAAAATGCTCGCGGAACTGTTCGAGGCGGTCGGCATTCTCCGCAGAGACGGTCAACGGCGCTGACTGCAGTTCCCACTTCGAGAGGTCACCACTCGGTGGCTCGATTCCGAGAAGCTCTGGGTCCTCAGGCTCGGAATCAAGTTGCTCCAGCCGCTCGGCCCCGGGAACAGAACCGAACAGCTCTGAGGAGAAATCGACCGCAGAGAGCCGTTTGCGTAGCCAGTAGGAGCCCTGTTGCCCATCATCGGTCTCGGCTGGGTAGGCCGCTGTCATCGGGATATCGCGTTCGCTGACGGTCCAGTGGGTCAACAGGTCGGCGTAGCGGGCAAGTAACACTGCCTTGCGGATTGCAGTTCCGTCCCAGTGGGGCGTCTGCTCGATTGTGAGCTGTTCGGTCGTCGACCCAGTGGTGCCGTCGCGGCGCTCCCACGACGCCTGAAGTTCGAGCTCTGTCGCTTCGTCGGCACCGGTCCGAGCGAGTTTGACCAGTACCACACCGCCCTCTGCTTTGCCGTCTCTGGAGCGAGAGGGAAACAGCGTGTTGACCGAGAGTAACTCACCGGTGGCCGCCTCGGCTGCCGTCGAGCCGTAGACGTGGTCGATGTCGTATCCCTTGGCGTCGAGTTCGAGCGAGAGGTCGTAGACCAGCGGCGTGACCATGTACTCGAATCCCTCGACCATCCGCTGGGAGAACTGCGAGGCCGAATGGACGCTGTAGTAGTTCGCGCCACGGACGGCAGTAATCTCGTCGATCAGTTCAGCGTTGAAATCGACGCCGATGCCCACGACGGAGGTGTGAAGCCCATCCGCTGCCCGCGACTGGAGTGTCGACTGGAAACTGTCGGCGTCGGTCGTCCCGTGGTTTGGCTGGGCGTCAGTAAGGAGAATCGTCCGGTGTTCGTACTCGCTGTTGGCGCGGTCATCGTACAGTCCTGCAGCCTCGTCCAGCCCTTGCGAGACGTTCGTGCTACCGCCTGCGACAATGTCCTCGCGGATGTGACCGCGGATTGCCTCCATGTCAGTTCGTTCCACGGGTCGGAGTGGCTTTGCGACGTGAGATGTGGAGTTGAACAGGACGATGCCGAGGCGGTCCTCGGGCCGGAGTTGCTCGGTCAGCGTCGCGAGCACGTCCGCTGCGATATCGATTTTCGGCTGCTCGGTCGGTTCTTCGACCTGCTGTTCGTTGCCGAACCGGTCGTAGTAGTACTCGTCGAACTCCCCGCCCATCGAGCCAGAGATATCGAGCACCAGCACGAGGTTCAGCGGCGGACGCTCGAAATCAGACTGTGCAAGCCCAGAGTCGAGGCCGACACTCAGGAAGTGTTCGCGCTCGCCCGACAGTGGGTCCGCCGAGACGGCGGCGCGATATCGCGGACAGAACAGCGACTGGCACTGCTCGCCGCCGTTGGTCTCGAAGTAGTAGTCGTGATAGAGCCCCTCGGGTGCCATCGATTCCGGGAG
>JAQCNR010000398.1 GCA_028274925.1 Halovenus sp. | reverse complement strand
CGCGGCTGGCGACGGTCATCGCCTGTTCGGCCGTCGCCGCGACATCGTCGAGGGACTCCTCAAGTTGCTGGACGTCGGCCTGCAGGGCCTCCACCTCGTCTTCGAGGGCCCACAGCTGCTCGCGGGTGCTGTCCTTCCAGTTACTGAGCGCCTCGAGGTGTTGCTCGAGTGCCGTGAGTCGGTCGGCAAGCGCCGCCGGCGTCGGCGGCGTATCCTCCGTGTCCGCCGTCTCGCGGGCCTCGGGGCTCATCCGGACTCCTCCACGGTGGTGACGGCCGCCACGCCGGGTCGCACCAGCAGGTCCGTCACGAGTGTTTCACCCGCGAACCGCCAGTCGCCCTGCTCGCGCTGGTACTCGACAAGTGTCCAGTAGCCCTCGACGGCGTGAGGCTCGAGAACGAGCTTCCGGGCGGCGTCGTCGAGGGGTCTGAACCGGACGAGCGTCGATTCAGGCATCGGTGGCCTCCCTGCGGGCAGTGCTGGTCGTTCTGTCGAGGGCGACTGCGTCATCGCGCGTTCGAAAGACCGCAACAACGGCTTGTTCGAGTACGCTATCGACGCCAGCACGTATCGCGCCCGCCCGTCCGGTCTGACTGTCGAAGACGGTCATCGGGTGAGTCATCACCCTGGGTTCTCGCGCAGAGAGCTGTGCGGCAACCGCAACAGTTTCACGCTGTAGGTCGTAGCTTGGCATGCTTCGGTAGCCTCCGAAGTGTGGTCGAACGGTGTTCCAGCACCGGGCGGCCAGTCTTTATTCTGACCGCATTCCACACCTCTTGGCTTGCGTTCGGGCCGTCACGTACTTAGTCCTTACTCCGTAAGTTCAAAGTAATTCCCAGGAGAGTCCAACCAGTACACATTCTTAACCCGCGGGTACTGCAATTACCGATATGATTGAACTCGATGAGCGCGACAGGGATGTTCTCTCGGTCCTCGCCGAGGGCCGGGCGAATCCGTACTACATCCGAGAACAGACTGGTCTCAACAAGGGGGACACGAACACGGTGCTGAATCGACTTGCCCGCGCTGGCCACGTCAGACAGGTGACGCGTGGTCTGTACGAACTCACCGACGACGGCGCAGAGCTCGTCCGAGAGAACGCGGAAGTCGAATGACTGCACGGCAGCTCACGTGCCTGGGCTTCGACAGTAAACCTCGGTGGTCGGCTACCGTTGTTCCGGCCCGGCAGATCACGGTTCAGATATTAATCCTCTGAAGAATGGGATGACTGCTATATATTGACGGTGTGGCCTGAATAGACGGGCCAGGTTGCAGAGTACAGATCATACACAGGGTTGATTTGTTCTTCCGGCGAAGTTCGTAGCACCACGACAACACAGAGTCGCGGCTGACACTCGTCAAGACGTTCATCTATCTGCGAGCAGACTGTTGCATTATGAATGACGTGGAGTTCGCGAATCTCTCCGAGTTCACTTTTCGACTCGTTGAGCGGGTCCGGGAAGACTCTGGACATGCAGGAATTCAGGGAGTTTCTGCGGTCTGAGACGCTTCCCGACGGGGCGTCGATCTCGTACGAGTCAGTCGCGAGGACAGTGCTGATTGACGCGGGACGGTGTAGTTGCACTCGTCGCTATGTCACGGCTACGGGTCTGCTTTGCCCGCTCTCTCAAACGGGTAGATGCAAGAGATATGCAAGGGGGCAATGACCAGAGTATCGACCTCCTGCACAAAGGATGAGCGAACGCACCGTTTCTGACAGAGCAGACGAGAGAGATCAAAGTCGGGAGACTCACAGGGCAAGCACGGTGTGATCGCGCTGCTGGAGGCCCGTTTACCGGTCGTTGGACGATTAATGATAGTGTCGGGAGGAAAGAATCCTGCGTTCCTCGGCGCGGGTGAGGGGCTCACCTGCCGGGTTGAGCAACGTCTCTGCACACGGGGATAGGCTCTCGCCCGGTGACACCCGGCGAGAGGCGTGGTCACTGGGTCTCATACATGCGGTCGTCGGTGATTCGCCTGGAACCTGTGAGACACGAAGAGCAGTCTTTTTGCCCACACAGCGATCAGTCGTCCGCCAGCGGTTGCGCACCGGTGGTGCCCGTAGCGGGCGTCCCGGGACAGTCCTCGGACTCAAGACGTGCGCTGGCCCCGTCGGCGCCGAAGCTCACCTGCATAGCGGTGACGACGGCGTGGAACCGCTTGCAGTGGTTGCCGTCCGACGCGACGTCGAGTGTCGGTACTTCCCAATCGAGGATTCGGAAGTCGAGTTGAGTTGGTGTGAACCGTTCAATCTCGGAGCGGTAGCTGAGTGAATCGAAGCGTCGGTCCGAATTGAGCAGAAATCATGTCGAGAATGCTGATTAGAGCGGTTTCCGACGAGTGCTGTACTGACTCGCTGGTCCGCGGCCGCGGGCTGGGTTCGAGACAACGTAGGCGATGCAGTAACGGTGGCAGGTCATGGTACCGTCGATTGGCGTGGTTTTGCAAAGTTCACCGCTGTCCTCGTCGGGAGAGCCGTGGTAAGGGGTTATCGACGAACTCAAGCGAGACGATTCTCGACCGGCCAGGGTCGAGAATTGTCACGCCGAGGTGACAAAAGAGGGGAGTGGTGGCCATTTCGAACCGGTCACCGTGGAGCGTGTGCAGCCAGTTCATAACAGTATCGTCGCAGGGGGTGTCGTCCGTCTGGGATGAACCAAGCTGGCGTGCGCGTCCAGTCACTATTCAAAAACTCCACATCCGAAGAATCCGTTATGTCTACTTGGAGTTCTTCGAAGAGCATGTTTCCCACCCTAATCGAAGAACTCCATTCAGTTCAACCTCAATCTAGCAGTGCCGGGGGCTTGGATTCATAGTATAAATAAATTTATGAAGAAGGATCATAACGAGGTGGTAGAACTATGAGCGACGAGACACCTCTCGACGAGATTCAGGCTTCCCGGACAGCGCGGACCAAGCGCGACCGGTATCTGACCCCGGACCAGTTGCGGACCGCTCTCAGGGAGGGCTCGGGCTATGTCTGTCGGAAGGCCTCACCCAACCACGAGGGGCTGTACGACGATTCGAGATTCATTCTTCGGGGGACACTCTTCGGTATGAACCTCAATATCGTGTTTACTATCGAGCGTGACCACGTCGTGGTCGTGACACAGATGTCACAGCACAGTCAGAGCCTTCGCGGGCGATTCTATGAGCGAGTCGGGACGACAACCGCCGAGGCGGTGGCGACAGCGTCGGACTGATGCTGACAGACAGAAGTGCGTGAACACAGGGCCCGATACGGCCGGGTCTGGCGAACAAAACCGATGCTGTGTTTTGCTCCGAGTGGGGTGTCTGCAACCGGCAAAGCTGTCACCGGGTCACTCCTGATTCGAGCGCCGGTAGACCGTCAGCAACCAGTATCCAACACCAAGCACAGACAGAGCTACAAGCGGAATCGTCTGTTGATCCGAAAGCTGCACAAGCGCAGTGCCATTACCGCCGTTGGCCGACGATTCAGCGCCAGGGCCCGTCGACGGTGTCTCGGGAGAGTCGGGTTCGGCCCCGCTGAGCGCCCGGAGGGTACCACCTCTGCTTCCAACGTACAGCGACGTTCCGACGAGTGCGGGGGTCGAGGAGAGAGATGCCCCCGAACCGTCGTTCTCTGGGCCGAGACTGTTGGACCAGACTTCACGCCCATCGTCGGCAGTGACCGCACAGACCGCATTGGAGGTGGGTAGCCACACGTACAAGTGGTCGCTGGCAACAACAGGTGTCGAGGCGGGGAACCCATCGCTGAGGTACTGCGTCCACCGCCGCTGTCCGTCGTGACCGATAGCGACCAGTTGTCCGCTATCGAGATAGTACACCCGTTTGTCGTCCGTGGCGAGTGCGGAGTCAACCGCAAACCCCTGAGTGTTGCGCCACACGAGTTCGCCGGTCGTGCTGTCGAAGCGATACACGTTGCCGTTTGCTCCGGCGTAGACCGTACCATCGTAAACCGTGGGCGTACTCACCACACCGGCGGTATCGTAGTGCCATCGTTCGGTCCCGGTTGTGGTCTCGAGTGCAACGAGTCGGTCGTCGAAACCGGCATACACCATCTCTTCGCCCACCGCAGGTGTCCCGTTTGGGTACCAGCGGTCAGTCCGGTAGACCCACTGCTGAGATCCGTCAGAACTGTCCACAGCGTGGACCGCCCCGGAGATATCGTCGGTCGGACAGACGACGTATACCGTCGACCCGGCAATCGTCGGGGCGTACTTGATGCGCTCGTCGCTTGCTACCTGCAGTTCGTAGTACGACCACCGGGTGTCCCCTGTTTCGACAGACAGGCCGTACATCCGGCCATCCCTGGTGACGACGACAACAGTGTCGTCGACAACGGCCGGCGCAGTCTGTGTGCCGATGTCGAGGGGCGTTCGCCACAGTTGCTCACCCGACGCCGCATCGAGCGCCACCACCGACCCGACACCATCGCTGCTCCCGACAAAGACCCGTCCGTCAGACACCACCGGCGAGTGCACGGGCCCGTCAACGTTGTACGTCCACTCGGCCGAGACGTCCCGGACAGGGCCTGTTGTTCCGAGAGCGGCGCTGGTGTTGGTCGCGTCTCTGTGTGCCATTGGCCAGGAGTTCGAGGCCGTTGAGCTCTGGTAACTGCC
>JAQCNR010000396.1 GCA_028274925.1 Halovenus sp. | reverse complement strand
CAACTCGACAATGACGGTGTCTCTTTCATCCTGAGCAACAGCGGCGTGATGTACGAACTCTACGACGACGCTGGATTTCTGGTCGAAAAGGAGGGCGCGACCCGGAGTATCAACAGCGACGAAACTGCCCGGGGAGAAGTGGACGAAATCATTGCCACCAACGTCCCCGAGGAGGAACGCGGAGCACACGGGCAGGCCTCTATCGCGGATTTCTGACTGCTCGCCGTTCGGCGCGTCGACTCAGAAGTCCCCAAGCGTCGTCTGGTTCTGTTTGATTGTCGTCGCGCTGTACCCCTCGCTCGTCAGGTGCTCGGCGAAGGCGTCGCCGGAGCCGTGTTGTGTGTAGACGCGGTCGGGGTCGGCGGCCGCGACCAGTCCACAGAGTTCCTCGAAATCGCAGTGGTCCGACAGCGGAAAGGCCGCGTCGAAGTTGCCCCGGAACCGAAAGGAGGAGTCGGTCGCCCACCCCGAGAAGCCAGCCGTTGCCGCGCCAGCGTCCTCAGCCAACTGTTCGATCCAGTCGATTCTGGTTGTCGTCATCGGAAGGACGAGTGCGTCGCCGTCGGTCAATTCTGTCTCCTCGTCGTAGGAATCTGCCGGAAACTCGACCGCGAGATGGGCTTCGATGGCGTCGTTGACCCGCGTGACGGCATCAGTTGTGTAGACCTGCTTGCCTGCGCTGTCGGCAAACAACTGCAGTTTCTGCGCCCGGCCGAGCGCGTACCCAAAGAGCAACACAGGCTCCGGCGTCGACTCGAGCCACTCGCGTATCTCCCCGGCAACGGTCTCGTGGTCGGGAAAGACGTACTCCGGTTCGCCGTATGTCGCCTCGGTAATGAGTACGTCCACGTCGGGGGCCTCGAACCCGTCGAGATAGAACCGCGAGCGCGTGCAGATATCGCCCGTGTAGCAGTAGCGGGTGCCGTCGGGGTCGGTGATGACCGCGGCCCGTGAGCCGGCGACGTGGCCCGCCGGAATGAGGTCGACTCGCTCGTCGGTCGTCCGGTGCAGCGGCGCGTCGCGGCGTGCGCTCCCGAGCGCTGCAGTCAGTTCTGAGCAGACGACCGTTCGCTCGCCGTCAGGGAGGTGGTCGCCGTGGGCGTGGGAGACAATATTCACGTCGCCGTCCGGGCTTTCGCCATCACAGACGACACGCGTGCCGTCGGAGAGTTCGATTTCGATGCCGTCACGGTACCGGACTGTCACAGCCGTGAGTACGGCCTGCGTAGTAAAATGGAGTTCGACAGCGAGAGAGTCCGAGCATGGAGATCCTCAATTAGGAATGCTGACTAGAACGGAGGAG
This sequence comes from Halovenus sp., assembly GCA_028274925.1. Lineage (GTDB taxonomy): Archaea > Halobacteriota > Halobacteria > Halobacteriales > Haloarculaceae > Halovenus. The sequence continues at coordinate 1,549 of JAQCNR010000396.1, read as the reverse complement.
TCTATTATAGATACCAGGCGTACAAAGTCAAATGTTTACATATATTCTCGATAATTGTGGTCCTGCGGTGAAACTTTGATTATCATTGGACCAATATGGGAAAATGCGATGTCAACTGAACAGATGATGTTTCCGATGCAGTCAGAGTACGTGCAAGAAAAAACGAAGGAAGCCGCAGCTGACGGTGCCGAACTCGGTGCGATGTACGGTCCGTTCGGAGCGGGCTTCGGTGCCGGTTGGGGTGCCGCACTCGGCTACCTGCAGGCCTCGACCGAGGAGATGATGGACGCCGACTACCCGTCGATGATGGAGATGGTCGAGATCGAGGAGTAAAATCGCGGGGTCGTCCGCAGACGAACAGAGCGGAGACGGCGTCACTCCGCGTCGGAGACCGACCGCTCGGTGATTTCGCCAGCAATCGGTGAGCGCATCGTCTCAGCGATGGACTCTGTATTTGCAAGCGCCCACATTAGCTTGACCTTCGCGGTGCCAGGAAGCAGGTCTTCGCCCTCGATGACACCGGCGTCGAGTAGGTCCCGACCGGTGTCGTAGACCCGATCACAGACCCGACCGTCGAGACACTGGCTAGTCATGACGACTGTAGTGCCAGCGTCGACCAGCTCCTCGATATGCCCAATCCAGTCGGTGTTGACGTGGCCCAGTCCCGTCCCCTCGATAACGATACCGGCGCTGTCGGCGGCAGCATCGAGCACTGCTGGGCTGGTTCCGGGAGTGAACTTGACCAGTTCAACGCCGGTTTCCAGGTCTGCGTCAATATCGAGGTCGACAGCACCGCGTTCCTGGTAGTCGCGGCGAAAGTCAATCTCGGTGTCGCCGCCACCGTAGCTGACAGTTCCGAGTGGTCGCTGGCCGATGGTCTCGAAGGCGTCCCGGCGTGAGGTGTGGTTCTTGCGTGCGCGGGTGCCACGGTGCAGCGCACAGTGGTCGTCGGACTGGCCGGCGTGCATGCAGATCAGTACCTCTGCACAGTCGCTTTTTGCGGCCTCGACTGCACAGACCGCGTTCATCACGTTATCCGAGGAGGGTCGGTCCGCCGAGCGCTGGCTTCCGGTGAAGACAATCGGCACCGGCGTATCGAGCATGAAGGCCATCGCGCTCGCCGAGAACTGCATCGTGTCGGTCCCGTGCATCACGACGACGCCGTCGGCACCGGCTTCGATTTCGTCGTGAATCGCGTGAGCGAGGTCCTGCCACACGTCGGGGGTCATATTCTCCGAGAGAATGTTCGCGACGACGCGGCCCCGGTAGTTCGCGCGGCCAGCGAGGTCCGGTACCGCCCGAAGCACGTCTTCGGCGTCGAACTGGGCGGTCACCGCACCTGTCCGGTAATCGACTGTCGACGCGATTGTTCCACCTGTGGAGATGAGCGAAATTGTCGGGAGGTCGTCCTCGAACTCGATTTTCGAGGTCCCGTCCTCGTCCTGTGCGCTCTCGACGTCGTAGACGCCAGATTCGAGCACATCGACGGTTGCCGCCTCGCGGTCGATACCGACGTTGTACCCACTCTCTAGCTTCACAACTAACTGCT
>JAQCNR010000391.1 GCA_028274925.1 Halovenus sp. | reverse complement strand
CACGAGTAGGTGTTGGAGTAGTCGAGTTCACCGGTCCGCTGGTCGATCCCTTCGATCTCTGCGATGGTTTTCGCGCGGCGAACCCGCTCGTCGTCGGTCCGGCCGAGCACCTGTACCCAGAGCACGTCGAGTGAGGTGACCATCGGTCGTGGGACGTTGATTGGCTCGTTTTCGAGTCGGTTGATAACCGTCTGCACCGAGTCGGCGTGCATCGTCGAGAAGGTTGTGTGACCGGTGTTCATCGCCTGGAACAGCGTGATAGCCTCCTCACCACGAACCTCACCGACGATGATGTATTCTGGCCGGTGGCGCAGTGCCGACCGCAGGAGGTCGTACATCGTAATATCTGCGTCACCCATCCGCTCGCGCGTCACCGACGACAGCCAATTATCGTGATACAGCGATAACTCTCGGGTGTCTTCGATGGTCAACACCTTCGAGCGCGGCGGGATGAACATCGAGACAGCGTTCATCGACGTCGTCTTCCCCGCTGCGGTCCCGCCAGCGAAAATCAGCGAGCGGTTGTTCTCGATGGCGAGCCACATGTACGCGAGCACCTCGCGGCTGACCGTCCCGTAGTCCAGCAGGTCAATCGGCGTGAACGGCTCATCGGCGTACTTTCGGATGGTGAACGCCGACCCTTTCGGCGTGACCTCCTCGCCGAGTGCGAGTTCGATTCGTGAGCCGTCGGGGAGTGTTGTCGAGACGACAGGGTCGGAGACAGAGACGTGTCGTCCCGAGCGCTGTGCGAGTTGGATGACGAAATCAGCGAGTTCTTCGCCCTCGTAAATCACGTTCGTCTCGATGTCGGTATACTCGTCGTGGTAGACAAATACCGGCAGATCCGGCCCATCGCAGGAGATGTCCTCGATGTGTGGGTCGTGCATCAGCGGGTCTAGCCGACCGTAGCCCTGGAACGCCCGGTAGAGATAATAAAAGACGCGGTAGAAGCTTTCGTCGGCGACTTCGACGCCGTATTCCTCGAGTCTGTCGATCAGTTCGTCGCGGAGTGCGTGTTCGGGCGTATCAGCAATCTCGTCGCGGTACAGCAGTGGTCCGCGGATGTCCTCGAACAGTCGTTCGAGTAACTCTTGTTCGAGTTCCGTGAGATCCGGTTCGACGACGTAATACCGGTGTTCAGTCTCCTCGGGATAGTAGTTGATCGAAATGAACGCGAAGGGTGCGTTGACCCAGTACCGGTCGATTTCCTCGTGACCGTCGAGGCCGTCGAAGCTGACGAGATTGTCGTGGCGCTTGGGGTCGTAATCTGTCGGCGAAATAGTCGAGCCAGCAAGCGCCCGTGCTGTCCGCGTGAGCCAGCTGGTGAGACCGCCAGACTCGTCGGCGTAACCTGCCAGCGCCTGCTTTCTGTTCTGTTCTTTTGCCATAGTTATCCCACGACTACGGCGTGGTTACACCCGCTTACCGGGCCAGCTACTTAAATCGTACCGCGGTTAGCCGGCGGGCGCGTGGTCGTCGTCGCGCTCGACCCGTTCGGTCTGGATGAGCACCACGCCGAGAACGAGTTGCAAGAGGAGTCCGACCGGAATCGTTGTCCCAGGGAGGTTCTGGACTAACAGCACGTACGCACCGCCGAGCAGGAGTCCGCTGACCGTCAGCAACCCGCCGAGCGCCCGAACGGGGTCGACAGCCATCGATTGCACCCGCTCTTCGTCAGCATAATAGGCCACGCTGAGGGCAAAGGCAACGGCGAACACGGCCGTACCCGCTAGCCAGAGAATCGTGGCGTCGGTTTCACCGTTGTAGATGGGAAAGTCGAGAAACCCCCACACCCAGACCGGTCGGCTGCCGGGGAGGTCGATGCCGGGGGTAAAGAGCAGATTAATCGCGTGAAACCAGAAGAAGTAGATGGTTGATTCCCTGATAGCGCCCCACGTCACCGCCCACGGGACCAGTCCGCAGAGCCACGTCGATAGCACCGCCAGTTCGCCGGCGTACTCCGAGCGCACCCACATACCACCTTCGGGGAGTGCTCGTTGCTAAAAGCTGTCGACTTCAGAGATTCGTCCGGACGTAGGCGGTCAGGTCGTCGATGAGTGCCTTGTCGTAGGTCCAGAACCCCTCCCACTCGGCCGGCCCCTTCTCGACCGCCAGCAATGCCGCACCATGTTCGTCGGGCCGGTCCGGCGGCGGGCGATACATGACGAACCAAGAGTCCTCGAAGTCAGGCGTACTGCCGCCATGCATCGTCACCGCCAGTTCGGTCGTTGGCTGCCAGTCCGGAACACCGTAGACGTGGACGTCCACGTCGGTGCTGGAGACTTTCTCGTAAGCGCGACGCGTGCCACGCTCGTCTTTGATTCGGGAGAGCTGCTGGAAC
>JAQCNR010000389.1 GCA_028274925.1 Halovenus sp. | reverse complement strand
AAAACACATTTTTGGACCGACCGTCTGTGTTCACTTGGTCACCATTGGCCCGACCTGAAGTTTAGATTCTCATTAGTAGTCGGTCGGGTCGATACATGAACGGTCATTTCTCGACCCCCATTTATGGGGGAAAATTGGCCGGGTAGACTGGTGTTATTTATCGTCTAAATATCACTTCTTCGCGGCAGACCTCCAGTTTTACTCGTGGCTGCTCTCCCGCGCGCACTTTAGCGCCGTGAATTGAGTGAATAGCTTAATTCGGCTGTTTTGGCCCAATCATTGGCCCAAACAATGGGGAAATTCGATAATCTTGGTTGTCTGACGAAACGGCCATGACTGCCATAGCGTCGTGCGGTTCTCGTTGGATTTTGCTAGAATACCGGGTTCTTCTTCGAAGTAAATGATAATATGACCGCAGGAAGAAAGGAGAATATGTGCTTGGATGGGCTATTCTGGTGAAACGTGGCTCCTGTTACAAGTAGACCTACGTGTTGAGAAGTGGGATCGAATCGGCTGCTGGAAAGATATAACCGGCGGGGATTCTTATCGGCTCATATGAGTGTCACCCGTGACGAAGATGTGCTTGGCGGCGAGCCGCGAATCGACGGCACGCGGATTGGCGTGCGCCACGTCGCCGGCCGGGTGATTGACAGCGGCCAATCCCCCGCACACGTCGCGGACCAACTCGATGTGTCCCTTGCAGACGTGTACGAATCGCTCTCCTACTACTACGCCCACATCGACGAAATGCGCGAGTTCGAAGCGGAGAACGAAACGGCATTTGAGCGCGTTCGCGAGTCCTCACTCAAGCCGAAAGAGACCGTGCAGTGACGGGTGCGCAGATTTTGCTTGACGAGCACGTTGGCCGAGTCTTCGAGCGACTGCTCCGAGAGCGTGGACACGACGTAGAACAGGCGAAAGACCGGTTTGGTGAACACACGACTGACGCTGAATTGGTCGAGTGGTGCTGTGAGTCTGGTACTGTCCTCTTGACGAACAACGCAAAGGATTTCGAGCCACTGCACCGTGAATACGACCACGCGGGAATCCTTCTCTACTACGACCAGAAACTCCCGGACACTGACCCCCAAGGACTTGCTCGCACCGTCGACGAGGTGTTCAATCAGTACGGAATCGACGGGATTGCAAACCAACTCGTCGATCTCGGGGAGTGGCACGACTGGCTCCACCAGTGACCGTCCACGATTGAAACTCCGTTGGCCAATAAATTAGCTGAGAAGTAGTTCCGACGACAACTTCGGTCCGCTAAATCTTGTCGAGATACCCCCGTCGCTGTTCTAATTTCACCTCCTTCGTTCGTTTGTCGTAGTGCTTGTCAAGCACGTCTCGACTCACATTCATCCGGTCCCCAACGATCTCCACTGGCACATCCTGCGAGAGAAAGTGAGTGATACTGCCGCGCCGGATTGCGTGCGGACTCACGGACTTCCCGCACTTCCCCTCGGCTCCTTCTGTACAGTCTGGACAGGACTTGCCACGGAAGCACGGGGCTGTTACACGATAGACGAGGCGGCGCATGGTTGTCCGGACCATCCGGCCCTGCGTTGTCGTAATAAACGGACGACGACCGTGCTCGTCAGTCACTTCCTCTCGCGTCATCTCTATGTAGTCTTCAAACATCCGTGCCAGTTCGCTCGAAATTGCAACTGGTCGTTCGCCGTCAGTCCCGTTTTTCAGCTGTGTGCCTTGCTCTGGTCGGTGGACCAAATTAATGCGCTCTTCGTCGGTGTCGACATCCCCGACATCAAGCGAGTTCGCTGCGCCGATTCGAATGCCTGTTTCCCACAGGAGCGCGAATACGGCATGTTCTCGTGAGGCGTACTGGTAGGTCGACAGGTAATCAAGGATTTCCTCGGCAACGTCGGAGTCCAGCGTCTCGTCGTTGCGCTCGTCCTGCGGTCGGACGCGCGGTACCATCACTTTCTCGTAGAGGTCCGCAGGCACCGCCTCGATTGACCCGCACCATTTCAGAAACACTCGAATTGTGCTCATCTGCTGGTTCAGCGTAATCTTCTTCAGATTGCCGTCTTTCTGCCGCCACAGTCGATACTCTTGCAGATCCCTCCCGGTCAGTTCGTTCATATTCTCAATCTCATTCTCGTCACACCACCGAATGAAATGCTCTGTCCGATAGGTGTAGGATTGGACTGTCTTTTCGGCACAACCGGTGGTCTTGTGCTGGAGGAATAGCTCGCGCGCGCTGCTTGGCTCGATTGGTTCAAGTTTGTCGTTTCTTGTGCTCATGTGTCTCACGGAATCCCGTGAGAAGGCGCGAAACGCGGGAAATCAGCAGGGAAGGGAAGGTACGCACCTCGTGCTGGTTCCGCCCGAACCCACTTTCTCCGAACGCAACGCTGAGCGATAGCGAGGCGTCCGTGAGTGGAACGTGTGGTGAGGGCGCGTTTTGAACCCAGAGGACGAGCGAAGCGACGTCCTCGCGGTTCAAAACCGCCCAAGCACAAGCTCTTCTGAGCTCTCGCTTGCTCCGTTCACGAGGACGCCCGAAAACAAGCTCTTCCGGGCCCTCGTTCGCTTCACTCACGAGGACGCCCGAACCCACTCTACCACCTTTTTCAGCGTCGGGTGTGCTCACTCCGTTCGCACACTACTCCTCGAAAAACGTGGGCGAAAAAGGCCGGAGGCTCGCTACGCTCGCCTCCGGTACAACTGCCATCCGCGATCGCGCTCCAAAAACCAATCCCCGACGCTATCCTCTTAATCACTGCCACCGTACCAGTGGATAAGCCACCGATGTCCCCGTCTCGCCGCCAATTCCTGACTGCGACGCTCGTAGTCGGGAGCGCAACGGTCGCCGGCTGTCTCGACTCCGCCAGCGCCCCCTCCAACTCTGCTGCAGAAACCAACTCGACCGACGTCACCGAGCAAGACGACAGCACAGCGGTTCACGCCGGCTACGAGACGACCGAGGTTCGCGTCGAATCCGACGACGAAACACTCGGTACAGTTACCGCAGCCATCGCAGACACGCCTAACCTCAGGTGCACCGGCCTCAGCGACACCGAATCCCTCCCCGAGGACCGCGGGATGCTGTTCGTTTTCGAGTCGGCAGACAGTCACACCTTCGT
>JAQCNR010000384.1 GCA_028274925.1 Halovenus sp. | reverse complement strand
ATCGTCTCGACGCCATCGTCGGCCTTGAGATTGAGCAGCGGGCGAATGTGTAACACCCCGGGGCCAGCGTGGGCGTAGTAGGACGCGAAGGTGTCGTGGTCGCCGAATAGCTCCTGGATGTCAGCGACGTACTCGGGAAGGTTCTCCGCCGGGACGGCCGTGTCCTCGACGAAGGGCCAGTGTTTGTCGTCGCCGGTCCGGGACAGGAGAATCGGGAGTCCAGCCTTGCGCATCTTCCAGAACTTCGCCTGTCGGTCGGAGTCGTACGCCTCCAACGCGTCGATGGCGTTGACCGGTGCGTCTGTCCGGGCGGCCGCGCCCTCGCTCGGGGATACCCCAGTTGTGGGCGCTGTCCCGGGAAGACGGTCGGCGAGCAAATCAGCGACTTTCTGTTTGGCCTCTTCAGGCGACTCGGCGTAGAATTCGACCAACAGGGTCGAATCCGTGCCTGCCGGCAGTGTGTCGACCAGCTCGGAGAACTCGGCGGTGTCTCTGGCGAGGTCCAGCAGTACGTCGTCCATCACCTCGACGGCGGCAGGGTCGTGTTCGAGAATCGGAACGACATCCTCCATCGCGTCGAGGACACCGTCGTACGTCAGCAACACGACAGATTTCTCGGTCGGAACCGGCTCCAGTGATACCGTCGCCTCCGTGACGATTGCCAGCGTGCCTTCGCTGCCGGCCAGCAGTCGCCCGACGTTCACCTCGCCGCGTTCGCGGACATCTTCGAGCAGTTTGTCGAAGTTGTATCCCGACACGTTTCGGATGAGGTCGGGATATCTGCGCTCAATTTCCTCGGCGTCTTCTGTCAGAATTCGTGACACTTCCGCGTAAATTTGCTCTTCGATAGGGTCGTCTTCGGCGACTCCCTCGGCGCGGTTGTGGAGTTCCTCGACGTCCATCCACCCGAAGGTGGTGACGGTTCCGTCCGCGAGGACGACCTCGACTTCTTCGAGGTAGCCGTCGGCCTTCTCGTATTTGAGAGAGTGTGCGCCGGTCGTGTTGTTACCGATACAGCCGCCGAGGACGCTCTTGTCACCCCACGCCGGGTCGGGAGCGTACTTCAGGCCGTAGCCGTCGAGCGCGTTGTTGAGTCGTGACAGTGTGATTCCGGGTTCGGCACGAGCGACGCCCGCGTCCGGGTCGATGTCGAGAACACTGTTCAGATGTTTCTTGAAATCGAGGACAACCGCTTCGTTGACCGCCTGTCCGGCGAGACTCGTTCCGCCTCCGCGAGGTAACACAGGAACCTCTTCCGCAGCACAGTACTCCATCACTGCCTGTACGTCCGCTGTCGATACTGGAGCCACGACGCCGATAGGCAACTGTTGATAGGCGCTCGCGTCGGTCGCGTAGAGATTTCGCGTGTACGTGTCGAAGCGAACCTCGCCATCGACGAGTGCACGGAGCTCTGTCATGAGCTCCGGTCGCTCGACGTCGTCGCTCGTATACTCGTACTCACTTCGAGGGTCAGTCGCTGGGTCTGCGCTCGATTCCGCCGTGTCACTCATCACAAATCCCCCCACTTTGTCTGACTGTCGCTGTCAGTTGCCACGCTCCAGACATCATGTGTATTGGTATTATTCATAGTTTGGCGTGTGAGTCTTTTGTGTCGCTATACGAACGGAAGAATCACGAACAGGTCTGTGAAGAGCACAAAAGAGAATAACATCGTGATTACACCGACGAAAAAGGCGTAGTAGGCCACTGGGATGAGGTTCAGGCGCATGACACGACCTTCCTGACCGACGAGGCCAACAGTCGCAACTGCGGCGACGATGTTGTGAATCGCGATCAGGTTGCCAATTGCGCCGCCGACTGCCTGTGCGCCGACGATCAGTTGTGTCGGGACACCGATCTGTTGAGCAGCAGTGAACTGGAACTGGGCGAACGTGAGGTTCGAGACGGTGTTGGACCCGGTCATCGCCGCACCAAGCGCGCCGATTAGCGACGCGAAGGCTGGATAGGCGTTGGCCAACGTTTCCGCGGTCGCAACTGCGAGCACCTCGATCATGTTGGCGTTGCGCCAGAGGTTTCCGTCACGTTGAGAGAGCACTTCCACCGCACCAGACGCATTGATCCCTTCGATCCCGTAGAAGGTACCCGTATTGAGCATCACCTGCACCATCGCAATGACGAAGACCAGTGCGATAAATGGCGAGACGAGTTTCTGGCCGGCCTCGGCCCACGCGGCCTTGACCTGGTCGCCAGACATCCCGAAGATGCCGATCGCTGCGAGGGCGGAGACGAGCAGCCAGAACCCGGGCACACTGACGAGACCGATGCCACCACTGAGTTGCTCGTATCCCAGGATGCCATTCCAGTTCAGCACGACCCCCAGTTGGAAGGTGCCGAGTCCGGAGATTGCGAACTCGACGGCGTTGTTGGGGTTGCCGATCGGTCCGGAAATTGCGTCGACTGCTCGGGTGATGACCAGCAGCACGACGAGCAGGAGATACGGCGACCAGGCCTTCCACAGCGGCATGGTCCCGTCACCACTCCCTTGCATTGCTTCTCCGCCCGGTTCGATATCACCGACCCAGTGGTCACTCCAGCGGTCACGGTCGGGGAAGGTCCACTCGGTGTCGGGGACGAGATACCCCGCACGGAGCAGTCCAACGGTAACCGCACCGCCGACCATCGACCCGATGAGTGACGGGAACTCCGCGGTCAAAAACCACGCAGCGGCCCAATACGGAATCGCAAACGAGATGCCAGCGACGAGACACAGCGGAACAACCTCTTTCGTCGGTTCGAGCGAGCGCTCCTCGCCGAAAAAGTACGTGACCATCGCAACTGCAAACAGCGGCATCATGAACCCAACCAGTGCGTGGTATGTCGCCGCCCACGCCGCGACTTCGATGGCGTATTCCGAGGGACCGCTGAATCCACCTTCAGCGATCGCTGCAGGATATCGACCCTCCGACATTGGGGCCTCTAGCCCGACGATTATTGGCGTGCCGACGGCACCGTACGTGACGGCGATAACGTGACCGATGATCGCAGCAATCACGGCTGCCAGTGCCGGGAAACCAAGTCCTAGCAGCAGTGGTGCGACGACTGCTGCCGGCGTCCCGAAGCCTGCTGCGCCTTCGATGAACGTGGCGAGAAAGAACCCAAGTAACACGATCTGGACCCGCCGGTCCTCGGAGATACTCGCGAACCCGCTGTTGATCCGGCCCAGCGCACCAGCCTGTAACATCGTATAGAGCAGGATAAGCGCCCCAGCGACGATAAAGAGGATTTCGAGGGCGGTCATAACGCCGACGATAGACGAGGCGGCGAGCCACTGTATCGGGACCCCCCAGATGAGAAAGCCGATGGCGACGGCCGCGGCCCACGCAATCGGCATCGCTCTCGTCGCTGGCCACAGGAACCCAACCAACAGTACCGCCGTGATGAGCAACGGGACGGCAGCGAGCAACAACTGGAGCGCCCCTGCTTCACCAGCACCTGGAATGGCACTCTCTTGGAGTTGCAGCGGCACAGTCCCAACTGCTCCGGCGACACCGACCATCATCGGTCCACCTTCACTGAACTGCACTGTTCACATCCATCGTTCTGTATAGTGTCGTGGTGACGATTTTGCATGTTCTGTCCCCCCGTAGTACATGTGTGCCAACCGCTACTGACTCGCGACGACCCCTCAGCAGTTCAGGTACGCCGAACTGACACAGGCGACGGTAATTTTCATCTCAGTCGTACGCCACGGTACCGATTAACAAATTATGCCTGAGAAGAATATAAATTCTTTGCCACATATCAGAAAAACAATACTAACTTTTACACCGTATGCCGCAGGATGAGGTTCAACAAGAGATATTAGGACCGTCATTCTTGTTATGTATCAACTACGATATTAGAGAGAGTCGAATCCCAACGCACTCGCCAGTCCGGAGGTTGAAAGCGACTCTGGGCGGGGCAACCGCCGCGAGGCCAGTTGACAGTCAGGCATTCCGGAGCATTTGTAAGCCCAGACCCAAAAAATTCGAACTGTACCGCAGTGCTGCAAGTTGCGGTAAATTGCAGTGTTCCCAACGGAAGGTCGAGGGGACCAAGCGAACTGAACGAGCGCCGGTGGTGAGCAAATCGGACTGGTTTGCGAGCCTCGGCGCGAGCGAGCAACGCGAGTGAGCGCCGGTGGTCTAGTGGTAGGACATGAGCTTCCCAAGCTCATAGCCCGGGTTCAATTCCCGGCCGGCGCATGCGAGACGCGAACCTCGTGAGCGTCTCGAAAAGCGAACGGGGAACGGAGTGACCCGTGAGCACTCCCGTTGGTCGTTTGCCGCCTGTTCTTGTTCCTCCATCGTCACTCGTTCTCGACACGCGGGTCGAGATACTGGTAGGAAAGGTCCTGAATTACGTTGCCGAATACGCCAATAAAAATCAACACGACTGTGCCACCAAGTAACACCGGCAGGTCCCGGACATTAATCGCTTTGAAGAAGACCAGACCGAAGCCTTCGATTCCGAACACAACTTCGATCAGGAAGATGCTCAATACGAGCAGGCCAATAACCTCGGTAAACAGCATCGAAAACAGCGGGATAACAGCATTTCTGGCGACGTGGCGTGCGACCACCACCGGGCCGGCGCCTTTTGCCCGAACGAGCGTGACGAAATCCGCCGAGACGTGTTCAAGCGCGTACGCTCGGGAGTAACTGACGTATCCGCCGAGGAGCGTCATCGTCACCAGCAACACGGGGACGATATACTCGAATACAAACGGAGAGTGTCCAATTACTCCCTGCTTTGCAGCGCCGAGCAAGAGCCCACCGACCCAGAAACTGGGGAGTGCAAAGAAGAGATAGGCACCAGCACGGCTCAGCGTACTGACCCGACTCTCTGGATACAGCGCAGCGTACATACCGATAGTCGTCCCGATGGCGATTGCCAAGACCACCGCCGGAACGACGTAGAGCGCCGTTCTGGCTACCGCGCCAGTGATGAGCGGAAACACTGCGTCTCCTGTCTCGAACGAGTTCCCCCAATTCAGCGTCAACATATTGCCCATCCAGTCGAGATAAATATCTTCCAGTGGACGGTCGAGATTTCGCGCTGCCAGATACTCCTGCACTGCTCTGTCGGCCTTTTCGTTGGCTTCCTCGACGTTGCCACTGGGACCCGCTGCAAAGATAATACCGCCAGCAATCCGGTCCGCAACCCAGTTGTTCGTAGCGGTAAACGCCAGAAACACGACTGTCAGAACTGCCCACGCAGTGATGAGGCCAGCGACCAGACGCTTGGTGACGATTTTGAGTGCCTTCATCTGTCAGAATCGTCTGTCCAACAGGACCAGCCCACGGTTTCCAGAGGATTCTCGCTTTTAATACATAAATCCACAGGCTGTGTTAATCGCTGCTTGTCTCTGGGCTGGGTTTTATATATACGAGAAGTATATCGGACATAACCTGCGCGTAGTGTACAAGATGTTTCCGTTGCAGAAAATCAGCGACCGACTGTAATGAGTGAGAGTCAGGACACGCCACGGTTCGAGTCAGTCGACTGGGAGCACGTCGAACCATCGAGACAGATCCTAACCCCAGAGCGAGCGCTGCTGGCGGCTTGGCTCGTCGTCGTTGCGCTGTTATATCTGTACGACAGCAGAGTTGCACACGTCTACCTCGTCGCAGACTGGAGCGTTGACCGGCTCGAATGGCTGTTTTTGCTCGCTGTCGGAATTATTGTATCCTACATTGGTGTGCCGGCAGTTAAGAACCGCGAACAGGTTCGACGAGTGGTCGGAGCACTGCGTTCGAGTTGGCTCACCAAATTCGCGGCTGGCTACCTCGGGATGTTCGTCCTGGTCGGAATACTCGCTCCGTTTGTGCTGCCGGAGGTACTACTGAACCCTGGCTACCAGTACAATCCGCCGGCTGGATTGATTAGTCACGTCCACCGAGACTGTGCGGGTCCAGAACAGTACCGAGGATTTACGAGGGTCTGCCGGGGGACGGTACGATTCCCGCTCGGCACAGGCAGCCTCGGTAGACGGGTCGAACATCTCGTGATTGCCGGGACTCGGCCAGCGCTGTACGTACTCACAATCGGCGGATTGTTGGTGGTTCCAATTGCGACTATCGTTGGCGTCGCGGCTGGATTGCGCGGCGGGATACTCGACAAACTCCTGTTGACGTACGTCGATTTGCAGCTGTCAATTCCCGCCATTTTGATTTACTTCGTTGCCTTCCTCACTGTCGCTCGGGGGGCGTCATTGCTGCTGTTTCTGGTCGCATTCGGAGTACTCAGTTGGGGTGGACTCGCAAGACTCGTCAGGAGTGAAGTCATCCAGCGCCGAGGACAGGGCCACGTCACCGTGGCGCGGAGTCTGGGTGCCTCGGAATCGTACATCGCGAAGCGACACATCGTCCCGAATATCACCAACACACTGCTCCCGGCAATTGCACACGTTCTGGCGCTGTTGTTGTTCTATGAGGCTGGACTGGCGTTTCTGGGATTTTACGATATCAGTGTCCAGTCGTGGGGTCAGACCATCGGACAGTCTATCGACGCCTCGATTCCCTCGTCGCACATCAAGCGACCGGATGTCGCAGGCTTTCAAATCTGGTGGGTTTCGACGTTCCCTGCGCTGGCGCTGACGCTGACGATGCTCTCGCTGAAAGTTGTCGGCGACACGCTACGGGACGCGCTCGACCCCCGGGGTGAACAATGAGTTCGGACCCGTTGCTCAGCGTTGCAGGCCTGCGAACACATATCGAAACCGAGGACCGAACAGTTCGGGCCGTCGATGAGGTGAGTTTCGATGTTGAGCGGGGTGAGACGGTCTGTGTCGTCGGTGAATCCGGCAGTGGAAAAAGCGTCACCTGCGAGTCGCTGACTGGAATTGTGCCGAGCCCACCGGCCGAAATCGTCGGCGGGTCAATCACATTCGATGGCCACTCACTGGCAGACGCAGACCAGCGCCTGCTCCGAGAGATCAGAGGAAATCGAATCGCACATATCTTTCAGAATCCACAGCAAGCACTCGACCCAGTCTACGCTGTCGGTGACCAAATCACCGAGGCGATTGAACTTCACAGCAACGCTGAGAACGCCCGTGAACGAGCCGTCTCGTTGTTGCGGAAAGTAGGGATTCCCAACGCTGAAACCCGGGTCGACGATTATCCCCACGAGTTCTCTGGCGGAATGGCGCAGCGCGTCGCTATCGCCATCGCGCTGGCGGCCGACCCCGACCTGTTGATTGCAGATGAGCCGACAACAGCCGTCGATGTGACCGTGCAGGCCCGACTCATCGAACTCCTGCGGAGGCTGACCGGCGAGGGGATGTCGCTACTGCTTGTGACCCACGATTTCAGAGTTGTGGCCTCGATGGCCGACCGCGTGCTGGTGATGTTCGGCGGGACAATTGTCGAACGAGGCTCCGTCGAATCGGTTTTCGAGACGCCAGCACACCCCTACACACAGACGCTGTTCGAGAGTTACGATGGACTCTCTCAGCGGGCCGACCGATACGCCCGTGACCAAATTCCATCCGACGGCTGCCGGTTCCGTCTGGGCTGTCCGTACGCCGTCGACGGTTGTGAGAGCGGTGAGCAACCACCATTCGAATCCGTCGAGGCGACAGCAGGTGACCACAGCGTCTCGTGCGTGCACTACGGCGACGGTAATCCCGACGAAATATTAGCCAACGCCGACCGAATCGCCGCGACTATCGGGAATACTGAGTCAGATCCAGAGGGAGACAACGGGGAATCAAACAATGAGTGATACTCCAGAGCCGCTCCTCGAACTGGACGCGTTGAAGACTCATTACAGTATCCGCGACGGTTGGCTGCAGCGAGAGGTTGGTCGCGTCCGGGCCGTTGACGGCGTTTCATTCAGTATCGAGACTGGCGAAACACTGGGCCTTGTCGGCGAGTCAGGCAGCGGCAAGTCCACGGTTGCACGGACGATTTTGCAACTAGAGGAGGCGACTGAGGGCGAAGTCCGATTTGAGGGCTCGCCGGTCGCAGAACTCACCGGTGAGGACCTTCACTCCTTCCAGCGCCGTGTCCAGCTTATCGTCCAGGACCCAAACGAGGCATTTAGCCCCCGGATGACTATTGGCGAGGCTGTCGCCGAGCCGTTGCGATTACACGGCCTCTCTGACGACGACCGTCGTGAGGCTATTGTCGAGGACTTGCTCGAACGCGTTGGCCTATCGGCGGCAGACACAAGCCGGTATCCACACGAGTTTTCCGGCGGCGAAAAACAGCGCATCGCTATTGCTCGTGCGCTGGTTACAAACCCAGATGTCATTATCGCCGACGAGCCAACAAGCGCACTTGATAGTCGTGTCCAGTCTGATGTGCTGGCGCTACTCGACCGAATCCGCCGAGAGTACGATGTGGCAGTGTTGCTCATCAGCCACGATATCGACGTTGTCCGCCTGTTTTGTGACCGAGTCGCGGTGATGTATCTGGGTGAAATTGTCGAACGCGGCGCTGTCTCGACGGTGCTAAATGAGCCAGCCCACCCTTACACGCGGGTGTTACTCGAGTCGGTTCCCAGCCTCGACCCGACGGAGAGAACACTCGCACGGCCGCTGACAGAGACAATCCCCGACCCAGCCGACCCACCGGGTGGCTGTCGGTTCCACACGCGCTGTCCAGAGCTGATTCCGCCAGATACTGTCGACCTCCCAACGCCAGTCTGGCGGGCAGTTGCGGAATTTCGGTTCACGCTGCAGGCTGGGGAGTTGCCAGACGAAGTGGCCGAGACAGAGGCGAAACGTACTGTTCGCGAGCACTTCTCCATTCCCGACCACATTGGTGACGAGTCGATTGCAAAGGCCGTAGAAACTGCGACTGGCGCAGTCGTGGGCGGGGATATCGAGACAGCCGTCCAGACGCTCGCAGCCGTGACTGAGACGGTCTGCGAACGAGAGTCACCGGCGGCACGTGTCGACAGTCGGCCGGTCGCCTGTCACCGCTACGATGACACAGTAGAGGGCAAGCCGCTCACACGCGAGGACCAAAATTAATCCGTACTTTTAGGTCCGTCAGTCGACTCAGATTCGATAACTGACTCGTAGCTCGCCGCAATTGGGTACTTCCAGCCGCGGTCGAAGGATTTCTCAGTAATACGCAACGGCGGCGGCGTCTGCCAGCGCTTGAACTCCGAGCGAGCGATTCGCGTCAGCGCCTCTTCGACCACCCAGTCGGGATACTCCGCCCGGAGGTCCGACCCAGTTGCCTGGCCGTGGATGTAGGACTTGAGTACGGGGTCCAGTTTGTCGTAGGGCGGTAGTTCGTCCGCGTCGGTCTGGTCCTCTTTGAGTTCCGCAGTCGGGGCTTTGTCGATAACACGCTCGGGAATCACAGCCTCCGAACCCACTGGTGGGTTGTCGTTGTAGTACTCTGCGAGGTCGTAGACGAGCGTTTTGTAACAGTCGCCCAGCGGCGCGAGTGCGCCGACGGTGTCGCCGTATAGTGTGCAGTACCCTACTGCCGCTTCGCTTTTGTTGTCTGGCGTCAGGACGAATGCGTCGCGAGCGTTGGCGAGTGTCATCAGGACCACGCCACGAGCGCGTGCCTGAATGTTCTCGGCCGCCAGTCCAGTAACGGTTTCTTCGGTCGCGGATTCGATAGTAGATTCGAGCGTCTCGACAGCGCCGCCGACGGGAACGACAGCAAACTCGATGTCGAGATTCTCTGCGACGACACGGGCGTCGTCGATACTCTCCGAACTCGTTACCGTACTCGGAAGCGAGACGCCGTAAACGTGGTCGGCACCGAGTGCGTCAACGGCGAGGACTGTCGCAACTGTCGAGTCGATTCCTCCGGACATTCCGATAACAACGTCCGAAAAGCCGGTTTTCGCCATGTAGTCTGCCAGCCCAAGCGAGAGGGCGTTGTGGGCCTGCGCAGGGCGAGAGTCACGCATCGCCGGCCCATCGCCGTCGTTCTGGAAGGGGTCGACAGTCACCATCGAGTCCTCGAACGCGGGAAGTCGTTCGATGACGCGTCCTTCCTCGTCGACGACCAGCGAGTTACCGTCGAAAATGAGGTTGTCGTTGCCACCAACCTGATTCGCGAAGACGACAGGGACGCCGGTGGTCGTGGCGTGGTCGCCGAAGCGTTCCACCCGGCGGCTTGGTTTACCGAGGCTGAACGGGCTGGCAGACAGTGTGAGGATTACGTCAGCCCCAGCGTCGGCCAGTTCGGCCAGCGGGTCCGTCCCGTGGCGACGCTTGCCGGTGATCGACGCGTCGTGCCACGCGTCTTCACAGATACTCAGCCCAACCGACACACCGTCAATATCGACGATGACTGGCTGGTCGCCAGGCTCGAAATACCG
>JAQCNR010000382.1 GCA_028274925.1 Halovenus sp. | reverse complement strand
GACCGGCACATGCCCGGAATGTCCGGTGACGAGGTGCTGGACCACCTCGCAGAGCGAGAGTTTTCCGGCCGTGTGATCATGGTTACAGCAATCGACCCGGGGTTCGACGTGCTGGATATGCCGTTCGACGATTATCTCTGCAAACCGGTCGAACGCGAAGATATCCGCGACGCTGTCGCCCAACAGTGTGAGATTCTTGGCTACGAAACGCTCGGCGAGTATTTCAGCGCTGCCTCGAAACGCAGCGTCATCGAGACGGAGCTCCCGGAGGACCAGCGCGCCAACCACGATGAGTACGGGGCTATTGTCGAACAGACCGAGCGACTCCGCGAACGTGCGCAGCGGCTGCTCGATAACGCGGGCGACCTCTTCGAGACCTTCGAGAATATCGAACGAGAAGGTCGCTAATCCCGGTCTGTTGTCTCGAAAAACTCGGCAAGCAGTTTTCGCTGACTGGCGCGAAGATGGTGTAGCAGCGTCGGCCCAGTAATATCGAGTGTCTCGGCGACTTCCTCGGCAGAAGAGCCCCGTGGTGACTCGAAGTAATCTGCGAAGAAGGCAGTCCGAAGTGCGGTCTCCTGTTTGTCTGTGAGTCGGTCGCTGAGGGCGTCGCGGAAGCCCTCCGGCGTCGTGAGTTCACGCTCCCGGCGGCGCTTGGCGAGCACTTGAGCGTCGTACTCCTGTGTGATGGCACCCGCAACCCGGCGGATATCTGTCTCTGGTGACAGTTCGATTGTGGCTTCACCGCGGCCATTCTCGTACGCTGCGTGCGTAATCGTGACGCCCTGAGCAGAGAGGATGCCAAGCGGCGTCTCGGGAGTCAGGTCAACCTCCAGTGAGCCGCCGGTGTCGTGAGCGCCGAGGAGACGACTCTCTCTGGCCCCCGGTATCGTCTCGAGTTCCTCGACTACAGCCTCGGGGTCGCCCTCGACACGCAGATAGCAGTACAGGTCGCCGGTCTGGCCGACGACACCCTCGAGGATGAGTCGGCTGTCAGTCGTCGTCGCAACCGAGACCAGCGGTGCGTCGCCGTCGGTGAGTTCGAGCGTGAGTTCGACCACGCTATCCGACCGGATAAGGCTGCGCTGACGGCTGGCATTGACCGCAAACCCGGCCATCTCGCCGACCGTCTCGAAACTCGCCCGCTCGCGCTCGGAGAAGGCGTCTTGCTCGGGGGCATAGATGCCAACGACGCCGTAGACGTTCGAGCCGTAGGTGAGTGGAATCGCGAGCAGTGACTGGAGGCCGTCGGCGAATGCGGCGCGACGGACCGTTTCAGGCACCGACTCATCGCCGCCCAGCGGTTGGACGATGACTGGCGCTGCCGTTTCGATGGCGCGCTGTTCGGGCAGCCTCGTCCCGGTTTCGAGACTCTCACTGAGTGCCTCGAACGTTCGGCCCGGTGCGCCAGCGGAGGCCTGAATCTGGAGTTCCTCACTGCCGGGGTCGCGTTCGCCAACCCACGCGAACTCGTAAATATCGGTCCCGCCGAGTCGGTCACAGATCGTCTTGGCGATTTCTGTCCGGGTCGAGGCGTCGACAAGTTCGCCCAGAATATCCGAGATGAGTGTGTTGGTGATCGTCAGTCGGTCGATATCGCCGCGGAGTTGCTCGATTCGCTGTCGGTCACGGTGGCGGTCAGTAACGTCTTGCAGGTAGACGGTGACCGTCTCGGCTGACGGGACAACTGAGATATCGAGCCAGCACTCGACTGCTGGATAGAACTCTTCAACCTCCCGATGCTCGGGCGGCGAGTGGTCGAAGGCAGCCGGAACAGTGTTCTCGATGGATTCGGGAAAGACCGCCGAGACTGGTCGGTCAACGACGTCCTCGCCCTGAAGAAGCTGTTTTGCACGCTCGTTGGCCGCGCTGACCACGCCATCGTGGGTGAGTTCAACAATGCCGAGCGGTGCCGAGTCGTAGCGGTCCTGCATGTCTCACGCGTCGACCCCCGTAATCTCGAACCGTGCACCACCCGCGTCGGAATCGGTCACCTCGACCGACCAGCCGTGGAGGTCGGCAATCCGCGCGACAATCGCCAGTCCGAGTCCTGTCCCGTGGTCTTCGGAGGTAAATCCGGGCTCGAAGACACGGTCGTGGTCCGCCGACGGAATCCCGACGCCATCGTCTGCGATTGCCAGTCCGTCCGGGAGACGCTCGACAGTAATTGTGATTTCGGCAGTGTCAGTGGTTGGAGCGCCGTGTTCCACAGAATTCCGAAAGAGGTTCTCGAACAGCCGAGTAACACGGTCACGGTCGGCGGTCGCCGTCGGTAACTCTCCGGCAACGTCGAGTGACGCGCCGTTTGTCTCGACCATCCGCCAAGCCTCCCTGACAGCCTCGGTGAGGTCGACCTGCTGTTCGGGGTTGACCACGTCTTGGCCGCGGGCGAGGGTCAATACATCCTGAATGATCCGGTCCATCCGGTCGTGGGCCTGTTCGACGTGCTCGAAATGCTCCTCAGAGTCGAGTTCACGTCCGGCACGAAGCCGTGCCCGAGCAACATCGAGCGGGTTGCGCAGATCGTGGCTGATAACACTCGCCACGCGGTCGACACCGACATCTTCCGGGTCATCCTCGGAGACAGCGGTAAAGAGTAGATGACCCGGTTTGCTATCCTCGGGTGCGATGATCCGGACGAGATACCGGCACCGGCGCTCGTTCACCGGGTGGCGCACCCAGCACTGGCCAGTCTCGTCGAACGAGGGCTGCTCTCCGACAACCTGCAGATTCTCGAACAGGCCGGCGAGTGGGTCACCAGCCGAGATGTCACTCACCTCGCCAAACCGGTCGTTGTGCTCCCGAACGACCGCCGTGTCATCCTCGAAGACGTAGCTACAGGTCGGGTCTGGAAGCCGTTCGAGTGGCACCGTTGGCAGGTCGTTCGCTGTCATGCTCGGGGGGCGCTGTTGCGGTCAGCGGCTGTGTCGCTCATATCTGTGCAGCCCGGCACTCCTGATATCCAGCCATTGTGTCTAGCAATATAGATAGTTACCGGTCATCGTCGACCGGGTGGAGTGTCATCTCGATGCCATCTGGACGCAACTCGCAGGTTGCGCCCTCGACTGTCGACCGGAACCGCTCGCGGTGGTGTCCGTCAGGGTCGAACATCGTCTCCGAGGCGACCAGTCCCGCCGCTTCGAGTCGGTCGAGTCTGCGATACACAGTGGCTTTCGAGAACCCGGTTTCTTCGACAATATCTCGGCCAGGACTGGGCGTCTCGGCAATGGTCTGGAGGATTGAACGCGCATACTCGTCGCCGAGCAAAGAGAGCAACTCGTCGGAGTTAGTTGGGTCCTGGGTCGACGGCTCTTCTGCTGGGGAGTACTGCTCGTTGGGTTTGGGTACTGTCTGGGGCATTTGTCGCTATGACAACCAACGAACCCACTACCCCTGGAAACATGTGCTAGCTATCCAGATTCCGCCCTGAAGCACTATCTAGTAATACAGACACTGAGGCGTCAGTCAGAGCCCTCGTCCTGCCCGTCGAATTCAGTCAGTGTGCGCTGGAGGTCTGGTCTGTCTCCAGAGAGGACGTACGGGAGGAGAATTCGGACGGCATTCGTCGTGCAGACGAGGATAATCGGCGCGAGAAAGAGGCCGTAGAAGCCGAACACAGACGGACCGAGGATATACGCGATGAGCAACAACCCGGTGTGCGTCTCGTTGCTGCTGACCTGTGCCCGGACGATGATGTCGGGGACGAAATCGACAATGACGGCGCTGACGAGGGCGAGGACGGCAATCGGGACGAGTAATCCTAGTTGGTCGATGAGCCAGGCGTTGGCCGCGAGCGCCAGACACAGCGGGATGTAGACGATTTTGATACCGACAACAGGAATCAGACTCCCGATTCCAGCGAGGGCAGCAAGCAGTTCCGGGAACGGGACAGTCGCCGCAGTCGGCGCGAAGAGATTGTACGTGTAAAACGTCACGAGGGAGATGGCGGCCGTGATGAACACGTTGACAACGTTGCCAAACAGTGCCAGCGAGAGTTCGTCGTCGACTGACTCGGCGTAGCGACTGACAATGCCCGTATCGTCGTAGGTGTCGAAAAACCAGCGGGCCAGTCGCGGCCCGTCAACCAGCAGGTAGTACGTACCGGCAATGACGAGTAGCAACTGGACGAAGGCGCTGCCGGCCAGTCCGACGATGTCGAACAACTGGCCGGCGAACGCCCGGATGTCCGTCTGTGAGCCGTCGACAGCGATTGCTTCGAGGGAATCGGTCGCCAGCGTCCCAGTGTTCAACTGTGAGAGAAACAGGCTCGCGTCGGACGCAAACACGCCCCGGTCGGTCAACAGTTCCTGTATCTGGACAACGATTACAGCGAGCGTGTAGCCAATCAGTGCAATGAACGGCAGTCCAAAGAGCACAATCGCAAGCGTCGCCCGAACCCGTCGGCCGAGGCCAAAGCGGGCCAGAAACCGGAATATCGGACGAATCGCGTAGTACAAAAAGATGGTAAAGACGAGGACAGCAGCGAACACCAGCACCGTGTAGCCGACAATCAGAAACAGGCCACCGACTCCTGCGCCAATCAACAGTCGGCGGAGTCGGTCACGGTCCTCGAACATCGTCCCGGGAT
>JAQCNR010000380.1 GCA_028274925.1 Halovenus sp. | reverse complement strand
AAATCCGGTCCAACGCACTGGTCGTTTGCGTCTCCGGCGCGAGATGCGTTGTACGAGACGCGAACAAAAGTGCGGGTGCATATCCCTTCAGGGATCAGCACCCACGCAAACTTCTCTCGAAGACAACATCGAACAGACGTGGGTCCGCCGGTGAGCAGTCGCTTGCGACTGCGAACGTCGTCACGAGCGAAGCGACGTGACGGAAGTTCAAATCCGGTCCCACGCACTGATTGACGGTGAACGAACGTGAACCGTCATCGTGCGAACGGAGCGGATTTGCAGCCCAGAGGACGAACGAAGTGAAGTCCTCGTGGTTCAAATCCGGTCCAACGCACTGGTCGTTTGCGTCTCCGGCGCGAGATGCGTTGTACGAGACGCGAACAAAAGTGCGGGTGCATATCCCTTCAGGGATCAGCACCCACGCAACTTTTCCCGAAGCTATACACTGAGCACCTGCAGTGTCGCTACGCCGGGACCGCCTCTGCGGAGGTTCGGTTCGAACCGAACGAGGTGATAGTCACGTCGAGACTGTCGCCAACTTCCGTCCCCTGTGGGAAATCCTCGACGAAGATGACGAAGCCCTCCTTCTTGCAGACGGCCTGCCGGTCGCCGGAGTGGTGTGAGCGAAATTCCTTGACCCCGACAGTCACCTCGTCGCCAATGTCGACGGGAGGTTCGCGCTCGACAGCGTCGTTGTGGGCGTCCTGAGACTGTTCGCGCTCGATCTGTGTTTTGAGTTTGTCTTTGCTAATCGAGCGCCCGCGCCACTTGCCAACCTTGTAGAACATGACCGCGCCGACTAGAAACGAGCCAGCAGCCACGCCGGCGATGAGTTGTTGCACATCCGTCCATTGGCACACTCTCTGTTAACTCTCGTGGCCACGGGCCATTGTTACCTGAAGACGTCACAGTGGAAAGCGCTCGACAGTCGAGTACTCTGGTCCATCCTCGGTGAGCGTGCTTTCTGTGAGTCTAATCTCCTCGAACGCCACGGCTCCAACGTCGGGGTCGCGGTTCTCGACAACCTCTTGAACTATCTCCTTGCCGCCGGCGTGGTCCATCCGCGCTATCGTCGCGTGTGGCGTGAACTCGTGGTCCTCGGGGTCGAACCCCATCGCTGTCGTCTGGGCTTCGATAGCCTCGTGGAGGGCAGTGAGTTCCGCGCTGCCCTCGCGGACGCCAACCCAGACCACGCTGATGTAGTCGAGATGTGGAAAGACGCCGAGGCCACCAATCTCTGCCTCAAACGGTCCAGTGTCAGCGTCGTCGACTGCACTTTCGATAGCTTCGGTCAGTTCGTTCATCCGCTCTGGGTCGGTCTCACCGAGGAATTTGAGCGTGATGTGTGCCTGTGTTGGGTCAGTGAATCGGAGTCCACTGGCTCCCTCGAACGCTGACTGGAGGTCAGCGATGGAGTCGCCGAGTCCATCGAGGTCGGCGCTGACAAACAATCGCATACCGGAAGTAGGGGACGCAGGTCTTAATGCCTCCCCACGCGAATATCTTGTATGACCAACGAGCCAGAGGACCACGAATTCTCGGAGGGGCAGGGATTCGAGGAGCCCTACGAAGGATTCGATATCGACCCCCCGGAACTCACCGTCGACGCCGACGAGGTCGACCCCGTCGACTCCCACGGCGTGGCCGACCTGCTGGACGACAGCAATCTCGCGAAAGACAAGGTCGACCCCGCGGAACTGATCGACGTCGGACTCGATTACATCCGAATCAACCGCCACGAACGAGCCACAGAAACCTTCGAGCGTGCCGCTCGCTATGCCGACGAGGAAATCGTCGAGCAGGAAGCGTGGGTCAACAAGGGCGTTGCACACGCCGAACTGGAAGAGTACGACGCCGCCATCGGCGCGTACAGAGAAGCCATCAATATGCACGAGGACTCCGAGCACGCGGCGACAGCAGAGACGAACCTCGCGTACGCGCTGTGGGAGTTCGGGCGGACCGAAGAGGCACTCGAACACGCCGAGCGCGCTGTCGAAATCGACCCACGATTCGGGCAGGCCTGGTACAATCGCGGGTTTTTCCTCAACGAGCGTGGCCTCGCCGAGGACGCACTCAACGCCTTCGACAACGCGATTCGACTCGGCTACCGCAGTGCCGACCTGCTCGAAGAGAAAGCAATCGCCCTCGAGAAGATGGGCGAGGACGAACGCGCCGAAGAAGTGGCCGACGAAGCCGAGCAGATGCGCGCCGACAACGAGGAGGAAGTCATCGGCGAGCAGTTGAAGGAGTGACGATGGGCGAGTTACTACTGACCGAGCGTGACACTGGGAAGGGCCGACTCGTCTCGGTTTGCGACGCCGACCTGCTCGGTGAAACCTTCGAGAACGGAGAGCTTTCGCTCACGGTCAACGAGGAGTTTTACGAGGGCGAACCGGCAGACGAACAAACGATTATCGGCAGCCTCGCGAAGTGTTCTGTCGCGAATATTGTCGGCAAGGAAGCCGTTGGGCTAGCGCTGGAACACGGCTTCGTCGAGGAGGAAAACGTCCTCGACATTGACGGCACTCGTCACGCACAACTGCTGTGGCTGTGAGCGTAACGGCAGTCACAGAGCGGTATTCTCAGGCCTCGCCGTAGACTGGCACCGCCGCGCCGCTTGTGACGGCGGCAGCGTCACTGCAGAGAAACAGAAAGACAGCAGCGATATCTTTCGGGTCGACCCACTTCGAGAAGTCGCTACCGGACATCATATCGCGGTTCATCGGCGTGTCGATGACACTCGGCATCACTGCGTTTGCTCGGACCGTGCCCAGGTTCTCTTCTGCAATCGTCTCAGTCAGGATGCGAACACCGGCCTTCGTTGCGCGGTAGAGTCCGTCACCTTCCCCGCCCTCCAGCGAGGACCGGGCCGAGACGCTGACGATTGCCCCCTCGCTGTCCTGCAGGTGTGGGAGTGCGTGTTTCGACGCCAGAAACATCGTCTTGAGGTTGACGTTGAAGAGGAAATCGAACGTGTCGGCGTCAGTTTCGTGAATCGGGTCGCCGCCGCGCCACGTCCCGGCGACGTTCGCCAGATAATCGAGGCCGCCGTGGCCCTCAACAATCTCCTCGATTGTCGATTCGACAGTCGACTCGTCGGTAAAGTCACCCTGGTAGAAGTCGATCCGGTCTGGGTCATCGAGCAAGAAGTCGTCGCTATCCGGTTCGACGAGGTCGGCGCCGCAGACAGTCGCGCCCGCCTGCAAGTATGCCTCGGCAATTGCGCTCCCGAGAGCGCCGCCAACACCCGTAACCAGTATCACATCACCGCTGAAGTCAAATTCGGCTGACATACGAATATCTTGGGCGGCCGCTCACATAGTCACTTGGGCGAGGGTCGCTCTTGCCGGCAGGTAACCGGTGGCTATAGTTGGGTCCCGGGGTATAGTAGAGACGATGGTTACGCCGGAACCGAGGGCTGTCGATATTCTGTACGTCGCTTTTCTCCTCGGCATCATCGCCGCGCTTGCCCTGAACGCGGTCGTTACACTGGTGGCCCTGCCGGTCGTAATCGGTGTCGTCGATTGGGTTGAGTACCGGAGTCGATTGTCGACTGACGAACCGCTTGCCGTCGTCCTGACAGTACTCGCGCTCAGTTGTCTGCTGCTGTGCTGTCGGTTCGACAGTACTCAACTCGGCACGTATGTGGGACTTGTTGGCGTGGTGTTCTTCCTGCAGGCCGTCCGGTTCGTCATCCTAGCAAACCCCGCGCCAGCGAGACTATTTCGGCAGGGGTACCCAAGTCTGGTGGGCCTCAGTATCATCTGCAGTGCGCTCGCCGACGGAATTCCGCAGTTTCAGTGGGTGCCAGTCTGGTTGCTCGCTGGCGTCTACGTCTTCAGGAAACTCTACGTCCGGTGGTGATTACCGCGAGACGACCGCACCGAGGTCGGCCATCGTCTCGAAGAAGTCGGGGAAGGACACGTCGACGTGTTCCGCACCGGTAATTGTCGTCTCACCATCCGCAACCAGTCCTGCGACGGCCAGCGACATGATAATCCGGTGGTCGGCCCGCCCGTCGACAGTTGCGCCCGACAGTTCTGTCGCAGAACCGTCGATTGTGAGTGTCTCCTGTGTCTCCTCGACAGTCGCACCCATTTTCGTGAGTGCCTCGGCCATCGCGCTCACGCGGTCCGTTTCCTTGTACCGAACGTGTTCGCAGTTGGTGACGCGTGTCTCGCCGTCGGCAGCGGCACCGAGCACCGCAATAGTCGGCAGCAGGTCGGGCGTGTCCCCCACGTCAACGTCCGTCCCGGTGAGTTCACTGCCAGTGACGGTGAGTTCCCCGGCCGACTGGTCCCACGACACGTCGCCGCCCATATCGCGAACGATGTCGACGATGGCCTTGTCGCCCTGTGCGCTGGGGTACGCCCCACGAACTGTGACCTCGCCGCCGGCGAGTGCGCCCGCCGCGAGGAGGTAGGAAATCGAGGAGAAATCGCCCGGCACGTTGTAGCCGTCGCCAGCGTCGTAGTTCTGATAGCCGCCGACAGCAAAGCCATTGGCAGTCTGGCGCGCACTGACGCCGAACGTCTCAAGCACTTCGATAGTGATGTCGACGTACGGCGCGGATTTGAGTTCAGTCTGCAGTGTCAGGTCGATCCCAGCGTCGGTGACAGCCCCCGCCATCAGCAGGGCCGTGATGAACTGCGAGGAGACATCGCCGGGAATAGCCGCGCTGCCGCCGGTGATTGGACCGCCGATAACCAACGGAGCCTGTCCGTTCGAGCGTGTGCTTTCGGCGCGGCCGCCCAACTGGTCGAGTGCGCGCAGGAGTGCGCCCTGTGGCCGGGACCGGAGGGATTCGTCGCCCGTCAGAACAGTCAGGTTCGGGGCAAGCCCCGCCGCTGCGGTTGTGAGCCGCATCGTTGTCCCGCTGTTCGCGCAGTCAATCACGTCGGCGGGTGTCTCGGGATTTCCACGGAACCCCTCGATATGGAGTTGATTGGCGTCTTCGTCGTGTTCGACAGTGCCGCCGAAGGCCTCGACTGCGCGCATCGTTGCGCGCGTGTCGGCGCTGAGCAACGGGTCGGAGACTGTGGTGTGGTCCGCATAGCCCGCCGCCAGAATCGCGCGGTGCGTGTAGCTTTTCGACGGCGGGGCCTGAGCCGTGCCCTCGACCGTCGACTGTGAAATCGTCACGTCCATGTCAGGCGGGTGGGTGGCTGGGGTCTTGAGACTGCCGGACCGGGCGAGACCGTCGGTTTCATTTCGGTGTCTCCCGAATAATCGGGTATGATAGACGACGACACCGAACTCGCGCGGCAAGCGGGGTCGGCGCTGACCGACGACGACGCGATGGTCGCCGTCGCCGAATCGAGCACCGGCGGCCTCGTCGGCTCGAAGTTTACGAACATCCCCGGCGCGAGCGCCTTCTTCGAGCGCTCGATTGTCACCTATTCCAACGAGGCAAAACTCGATTTGCTGAACGTTGAACTCGACACGCTGGAAAAGACCGGTGCTGTCTCTGCTGAAATTGCCCGCCAGATGGCACGTGGCGTCCGTGAGAACGCTGGCACGAAGTGGGGCGTCTCGACGACGGGAATCGCCGGCCCCAGCGGCGGCACGCCAGAGAAGCCAGTCGGGACTGTTTTCATCGGGACGGCCTGTTTCGAGGACGGCGAGGAGAAGGTGTCGGCCCACCGCTACGAGTTCGAGGGCGACCGACTCGAAAACAAAGACCAGTTCGCCCGACAGGCACTGACCGACCTCATCGAAGCCGTCGAATCGCCCTCCTAGACGAGGCCAGTGCTCGTCAGCGCGAACAGCACGGCGACAACTACCGAGACGACAATTCCCGCGAGCAACGGCACGTTTTCGAGCGCTTTCTCGTAGACCGGCATCGCCTCGTACTCTGTGCGGAACTGCTCTCGATTCGCCTCGTCGTAGAAGTATTTTTGACTGTAGAAGAACCGCTCGGTGACGGCACAGCCAGTACAAACTGGCTCGCCAACCAGCCGTTCGGTCTCGATATGGTCGGGACAGTTGATGCTCTGGCAGTTCTGACAGTAGGTGAACCGCTCGGTGTCTGTCTCGCCACACTGCTGACAGCGGTGTACTCCGTCGTCGACTGTCCACCGTGATGGCCCGGCGGCGTAGTACTCGTACTGGTAACTGTAGGAATCAAACATTACGCTCGCTCGGATTCGCGGGACGTAACTCGCGGTTATCGACTGCACCGAGATATCTGACTGGTTCGGCTCGCACTCCTTGTTGTAGGTGACGTTGTTATCGCCGGTGTAGG
This sequence comes from Halovenus sp., assembly GCA_028274925.1. Lineage (GTDB taxonomy): Archaea > Halobacteriota > Halobacteria > Halobacteriales > Haloarculaceae > Halovenus. The sequence goes on along the minus strand of JAQCNR010000380.1, from coordinate 3,043 downwards.
TCACCGTCGTCGTGTGTTTGCGTCGGAGGTGGTCGACTGCGTACTCTTTGTACTCCGTTTCAGTCTGGCCGAACCGTCCCACGTCGATTTCGGTAAACACGTCGCCGAACTCCTCTTCATCTAGCTCGATACGCTGGTCGAGGTTACCTGAAATTAGTCGAGCGAGCGGCGGTGGTGGTGTCGTCGCGCCGTCGCGCGAGGCGTCGACGACAAGGTGGTCACGGTTGTGAATCTGGTGGATAACACCGACGCTGGTCTCGAAGGTTGCGTTCACGGTAGCGTCTACTGTGACCGTTGGCTGGAACTGCACCCACAGTTCTGGGTCAGGAAGGTCCGCGGCCTCGATATTCTCAACGTCACGAAACGCGTCCTGGACTGCGCCCGCGGGGCCGCGGGTCGGGTCGTACGGTCGCAGCGTCTCGTCACAGAGAATTTCGATCCGGCCATTGTAGAGGTCGAGACCAACGTCGTCGGCCAGTTCGCGGAGGTCGGTGCCGTCGAGCAACTCGATTGGGTAGGGGTCGCCGCTTTCGGCCAGATTCTCTGTGTACTCGGTTGCGGGGCCGGTGAACCGCCCGGTCGTCGCGACCATCCCGCGTTTCGGTCCCGCTCCGTCGTAGGTTGCGACTGCCGAGTGGAGTTTCTGGACGACTGGCCGACCGACTGTATCGGTGTGCTTGCACTCGACGATGACTGTTCGGCGCTGTCCGTCGACAGTCTCCTCCATAATGATGTCGCGGCCTTCGTCGGCCGTACGACTCGCCTGCCGGACGTTCTCGTAGCCGAGATTGCGGAACACATCTTCCATCACGTCCTCGAACTCGAACCCCGAGAGCTCGTCCAGTATAGTCACTACCTACCGTCGTTGGACTGAACTCACAAATAAGTGTCTCACCCTCCTACGGAGTCGCAATGGACGACCACACCAACGCCGAGGGCGTCGACGGCCCGCCCGAGGCAGTGCCGGGATGGCTGGCCGAGGACAACCGATGGGAGCACGCGACCCTTCGACGAGCAACAGTCCACGGCGTTGCGCTGTTCAACGACGGTGCGTATCACGAGTCTCACGACTGTTTCGAGGACGAGTGGTACAACTACGGCCGTGGGACCGTCGAGAGTGCCTTCGCTCGCGGGATGGTGCAAGTCGCGGCGGGCGCCTACAAGCACTTCGATTTTCAGGATGACGATGGAATGCGGAGTCTCTTCGAGACGGCGCTCCAGTATCTCCGCGCGCCGCCAGCAGATTTCTACGGTGTCGATATTCTCGACGTTCGGACGACGCTGACGAACGCGCTTGATGACCCGAGTGTGTTGACCGGGTACCAGATTGTGCTGGATGAGAACTACCCTGAAGCTACGCCAGCGGATTACGAGTACGCGGATACGCTGGACTGATATGCTCCCGTCACTCGGACCCGTGTGAAGTCAACGCAGGGTCGGTCTCGTCCGGTTGAGCCAGCCGTTTCACAGGCTCCAGTTCTCTCCGCTCTGGATGGGCCAGTTGTAGTTTTTCTCCAAGAAAACCTACGAAATTGAGTCGCTCTGTGCAGTACAATCAATGTTCGGCAAAAATAGTAGGATAAACTATTTTTATGTTGTTGCCAGTTGAAACGTCAAGTAGAGGAAAGAATGCTACTCGAAGATAGAACTTGCTTAGTAACTGGCGGATCGCGAGGAATTGGACGTGGTATCGCCGAAGAACTGGGCGAACACGGCGCAAACGTCGTCATCAACTACCGGTCATCCGAAGACGCAGCCTATGCAGCACGCGACGTTATCGAAGAGGGACCGGGACGAGCGGTTGTCGCACAGGCAGACGTTTCGGAGTTTGACGAAGTGCAGACGATGTACGATGCAGTCAGCGAAGAGTTTGGCAACGTAGACGTGTTGGTCAACAACGCCGGTATTACGCAGGATACGACTTTCGACAAGATGAGCAAAGAACAGTGGGAGAAGGTTATCGATGTCAACCTCGGGGGCGTGTTCAACTGTACGAAAGCCTGTTACGAGGACCTGCGAGAAGCGAACAACGGCCGCCTGATCAACATCTCGAGCGTTGTCGGCCAGCAGGGGAACTACGGACAGGCAAACTACGCGACGACGAAAAGCGGGCTCTTCGGCTTCACCCGAACGATGGCGCTGGAGATGGCTCGTGCCGACTCGACAGCCAACTGTGTCTCGCCGGGATTCGTCGAGACCGATATGCTCGCTGACGTTCCGGACCGTGTGCGCGAGCAGATTCTCGAACGTATCCCGCTCGACCGGTTCGCGGAGGTCGAAGATATTACGGGCATCGTTCGCTTCCTAGCGAGTCACGAGTCAAGATACATGACTGGACAGATACTCGGACTCAACGGAGGGATGGAGTGGTGACAGATGTCCACGTAGCGGGCGTTGGAATGACGAAATTCGGCTCATCGCCCGAACGAACAGCGCGAGATATGTTCGCGCAGGCGGCCGGCGAAGCCTTCGACGACTCTGGTGTCTCCCCGGACGCCATCGAAGAGCTGTTTTACGGCAACTTCATGGGCGAGTTTGCCGAGACACAGGGCCACCAGGGGCCGCTGATGGCCGACGCCGCGGGCATCTCGGCCCCCGCCACGCGGATCGAATCGGCCTGTGCCTCGAGCGGGGTTGCAGTCCGCTACGGCGTCAACCACGTCCGCAGCGGCGCGGCAGATGTCGTCCTCGTCGGCGGTGCTGAGCGGATGAAAAATCTCTCGACGGCGGACGGAACCAGAGCGCTCTCGGCGGCCGCCGACGCGCTGTATGAGGTCAACGCCGGGGTCACGTTCCCGGGCGCGTACTCGTTGATGGCAAACAGCTACTTCGAGGAGTTCGGCGGCACGCGTGAGGATCTGGCTCACATTGCGGTCAAAAACCACGCCAACGCTGTCGAGAACGACCTCGCGCAATTTAACCGCGCTATCGACGTCGAAGATGTGCTCGAAGCGCCGACAGTGAGTGCACCGTTTGGCCTGTACGACTGCTCGCCGATGAGCGACGGCGCTGCCGCCGCCGTGCTGATGAGCGAGGACTTCGT
>JAQCNR010000376.1 GCA_028274925.1 Halovenus sp. | reverse complement strand
TCCGACAGATCCACGCCGGCGAGCAGCGCCTCGGCACGTACGAACAGGACGGGCGCATCCGTCTGGGCATCGAGGGTGGCCAGCGCCTGCAGGACGGGCTACAGGGAGCCTATCGCGTCGTCGTCGGCGACGAGAGCGAACCGTTCGTCAGAGACGGCAAAAACGCCTTCGCGAAGTTCGTCACCCGCGCCGACCGGGCAATCAGACCGCGAGATGAGGTGTTGATTGAACACGAAGACGGTCGGTTACTGGCCGTGGGCCGTGCAGAACTCTCCGGGAAGGGAATGCTCGATTTCGAGACTGGAATGGCCGTCCAGGTGCGGGATACAATCGGGACCGCCTGATTAGTCAGCAGTACCCGACTCTTCTGGGACCTCTTTTTCGGCGTCGATACCGAGTACCTCTGTCGGGTCGAGGTCAGTCGGTTCCTCTTGGCCGCCAACGTGGACGTCGCCGTCCGGCCCTTCGACGTAGACATCGTCGGCAAAGCCGCCTTCTGCGTAGGGGTGTTTCGGTTCCTCGAGTTTCTCCGGCGTCGAGGGAGCCTCGGCAATCCCGTTGGCGGGCCGGAAGTTGCCGAGTGGGTCCTCGACAGAGATGCTGTGTGTCTCGAAAAACGTCTCGTACCGGTCGTAGTGCTCGCCGAGTTCATCGACCGGGAACTCCATCATCTCGGTCCAGCCGTGATTGTAGAAGTCGAAGTTCGCCTGGATGTGGGTGATCTCTCGTGCGTCTGCCTCTGAGTGGCCTTCTTCTAGGGCCGCAACGTAGGTGTCCATGGTCGCGTCGAAGAAATCGTGAAGGTGCCCGCGGCGGTCCGCTCGCCCGCTCTCCGCCGCTCGCTCGAGAAAAATGTCGGTGTGCATATCGACGAGTCGGTCCTCGACAATATCGCCGACGACCGGCATAGTCAGCGCCTGCTTCGATGCCCAGTGACGAACGTTCTGGCGGATTTTCATCGACTGAGTGTTGGCGAGCGAGACGTTTCACCTCGTCGGTCCCGGCGGTCGAGCACAGTGAGTGGCTCCTGTTGTCCCCAGTTTTATTCCACAACTGAGAACGATCACTCAGATAGGACAACGATCGAATGAATCGATATTCAGCACCCGCAAAACGCGAGGTATTCTCGTCCAAGACATCACAATATTCCGTGTAAAATCCAACAGTACAGGGTAAATTTTGCTTTTTTCAGTACGGATGGGAGAGATGACAGCGTGAATTACACGAATAGCAACCCACATTAACCCCGGCGTACAACTACCGATATGAGCACGTCGCACGTAATCGTCGGCGACGGAATCGCGGGGAGTTCGGCGGCCGAAACCATCCGAGAGGAAGACCCCGACGCGGACGTGACGGTCATCACGGACGAAGGGGAGGCGCTGTACAACCGCATTCTGATCAAGGAGTTCGCGAAGGGGAAACTGCCGGAAGCACCGATTTCGATTCACGAGCCAGAGTGGTACGAAGAGCGCGACATCGACCTGCAGTTGAATACGCACGTCAACCGAGTCGACGCCGAGTCACAGACGCTGCACACCCACAGCGGAGAGAGCTACGACTACGACAAACTGCTGGTGGCAACGGGGGGAACGCCAACACAGCTGCCAGTCGAGAACTCCGACGCTGAGGGAATCCATCACTTCTGGACGTTCGAGGACGCCCGCGAAATCAAAGAACACGCAGAGTCGTCCGAGACAGGTGTCATCGTCGGGGCGGGCCTGCTCGGAATCGACCTCGCAGCAGTCTGTGCTGCACAGGGCCTGGACTCGAAGTACCTGATGCGTGGCAATCGCTGGTGGCGATACGCGCTCTCGCTGGACGGTGCGGAAATCATCCACGACGCACTCGAAGAGAAAGGAGT
>JAQCNR010000181.1 GCA_028274925.1 Halovenus sp. | reverse complement strand
GTCGCTTCTGCCTTCTTGCAATTCACGCATCCCGACCGGTACGTTGCGCTCGATTCGCGGCTCTGGGAGATACTCCGAGAGTGTGCCGAACTCGACGGCCCATACCCGGAGGAGCCGTCCATCGAGACATATCGTCGGTTCGACGACGCCTGCCAGCGACTCACGGAGCGCTTCGATATCGACCCATGGACGCTGTACCGAGCGCTCTGGCGGCGCTGGCAGGAGCGTCACGGCGAGAGATAATTAAGCGTGGGTCGTCCACGGTCAGCTATGCGAAGCGGAGTCATCATCGCTGGCGGCTACTCCACCCGATTCGGTGAGGCCGACAAGGCAGTCGCCGAACTAGCTGGCCGACCGATGATTCGACGGGTTGCCGACAGGCTGAAACCGGTCGTCGACGAACTCGTGGTAAACTGTCGACCGGCCCAAACTGAGCGGATTCGCGAAGCCATGGAGGGCTATCAATTGGCGGTGGAGTACGGCCTCGACGAGCAATCAGGTCTCGGGCCGGTAGCCGGTATCCGGAATGGACTACAACCTGCCACCGGTGACTACGCTGCCGTCGTCGCCTGCGACATGCCGTTCGTCGAGCGGGCGCTTATCGAATACCTATTCGAGCAGGCCGAGTCGGCCGACGCCGCAGTTCCGCGCCTCGATTCCGGCTACTACGAGCCCACGCAAGCGGTCTACCGCGTCGAGTCGATGCGTGCCGCCTGCGAGCGAGCGCTCGATACCGATGGGCCGCGGATTGTCGACGCTATCGAAGAACTGCCAGAATTTGTCGTCGTCGACCAGCAGGCTGTCGAATCCGTCGCGTCGACCGGGAGTTTCGAGAACGTCAACACACCCGAAGAACTCGCGGCCGCCTCAGAACGTCTCGAGTGAGTTACTCCACAGTGTCGACCAGCGGGTGGTCGCCGGTCATCTGGGTCAGCACAACACGAGTAACATCCGCTCGGTCGAGAATTAACCTCGCAATCTCGCGGGCCGTCGCCGCGAGGTCCGGGTCGTCGACTTTGTTCAGAACTGGAACGACTGTCGCGTCGCCGACGCCTTTCAGCCCACCGCTCTGACTCGCGACCGTCGCTGCGATGTCGTCCGGTCGGATTGTCTCGCCAATCTCTCGCCCGGTGAGTTCGGCAACCAGTTCGGGCCGGTGGACAACATCGTCAGTCAGCGCCTCGCCGACGGCGTGGACGCTCGCAACCGGGAGAACGGTATCTGTGGCCGCGGGAATCTGCGGTTCGCGCTCGTTCGGCGCTTTCAAGTCGCGCATCCGCGCCCCGTCAGCCTTCACGAGCGTTGTCCCGACTGAATCGACGTCGGCAATTTTCTCTACCACTTCCAAGTCGTAACCGCGATACCGGTCGTCGCGTTCGCGCTCTGGGACAAGTCCCAGCGGCCAGTCAGCGTCATCGGCAGCCCGCACCGTCGCGACCGGGTCCTCTGTCACCCTGACGGTCTTGACGTACTCGTCGAAAATCGGGATTCTGACCGTCGCCGTGACCACTGCGCGGTCGAGTCGGGACGCCAGCGCGTACAGCGTCGATTTCTTCCCCCCCGCTCCGACGACGCTCACCAGCCCGCCGGTTGCCTCCAGTGCCGTTTCGAGACGCATTTGCTTGTAGTTCGACGGCTTGGCTGAAAAAGCTCGCCCGTCACTGTGAGGAGTTGCCATCCAGTTGTCGTTGCCAGTCCTGCACTTTCGCCAGCAGTTCGACCGGCGGCGTTTCGTTGAGGTCAAGAGCAGCCACGGCGTCGAGCACTGCCTGCTGCTCTGCCGACAGCCCTGATTCCACTGGTTCTGTGTCGTCGTCTGGAGGAGAGTCAGTCGCAGAAAACTCGCCGCTGCCAAGGTCGAAGACAGCCTGCACCGGTTCACCGCTATCGCCGCCGCGAGCCTCGATGGCCTTCTCTTCGCGCAACCGCTGGAGCACCTCTTCGGAGCGCTCGACAACTGGCCCCGGCACACCTGCCAGATTCGCGACGTGAATCCCGTAGCTTCGGTCTGTTGAACCGTCACGAATGGTCCGCAGGAATGTCACGTCGTCATCCGTATCGTCGATTGCGACGTGGACGTTCGCGACGCGTTCGAGGTGGTCGCCCAGCGACGTGAGTTCGTGATAGTGCGTCGCGAACAGTGTCTGGGCGCGGACGGTGTTGTGGAGGTACTCCGTTGCCGCCCAGGCGATGGAAATGCCGTCGTAGGTAGCGGTCCCGCGGCCGACTTCGTCGAGGATAACCAGCGAGTCTTCGGTGGCAGAGTGGAGGATGTTCGAGAGTTCCTGCATCTCGACCATGAACGTCGAGCGGCCCTGTGCGAGTTCGTCGAGCGCGCCAACGCGAGTGTAGATGCCGTCGACGACACCGATTGACGCGGCGCGAGCGGGGACGAAACTCCCAATTTGGGCGAGCAATGTAATCAGCGCGGCCTGACGCATGTACGTCGATTTCCCGCTCATGTTCGGCCCAGTCACGATGAGGAACTGGCGATTCTCGTCCAGCCGCAGGTCGTTGGGAACGAACTCGGTCGTTTGCTCGACAACGGGGTGTCGCCCGGCGTCGATGTTGAGCCCTCGACCCTCGTGGAGTTCGGGCCGGGTCCAGTCATTTCGGACAGCGTGGGTCGCGAGACTCGCCAGCACGTCGAGTTCAGCCAGCACGCGGCCGACCGACTGGAGGAGTTCGGCGTTGGCGGCGACAGTCGCGCGAACCTCCTCGAACAACTCGCGTTCGAGTTCGTGTCTGGACTCCTCCAGACGGAGGATGTCACGCTCGCGCTCGTCGAGTTCGGGGATAGTGTACCGTTCGGAGTTTTTCAGCGATTTGAGGCGCTCGTACTCCTCGGGCACGTCGTCGGTTTCGCTGTTGCCGACCTGAATGTAGTAGCCGTCGGTTTTGTTGCGGTCAACAGTCAGGTGGGTAATGCCGTGTTTGCGCTTCTCGCGGTCGGCCAGCGTGTCTATCCAGCGAAGCGCCTCCTCGTGGCGCTCGATGATCTCGTCGAGTTCGTCGTCGTATCCGCGGGCGATGATGTTGCCCTCTGTGATGGTTCCCGGCGGTTCCTCGGCGATGGCGGCGTCGAGTTCAGCGCGGAGGTCGGCCGCGCGCTCGCGGTCGAAGCCATCGAGCACTGCTGGCAGTGCTGAGTCCGCCAGCGCGTCAGTTGAGGCGATGAGGTCAGCCACTTCGGGGACGATTGCAAGCGTCTCGATACCGCCGCGCAGGTCACGAGCGTCTGCACTCCCCGAGGCCGACCGCGAGGCCAACCGGGCGAGGTCTGCCGTTCCAGAGAGTATTTCTTGGAGTCGTTCGCGCTCGATTGCTGCTTTGGCGAACCCCTGCACTGCCGACTGACGGCGCTGGAGTTCATCGAGCGACTGGCGTGGTCGACCGAGCCATTCGGCCAGCAGTCGTCGCCCGGCGCTGGTCGCGGTGTGGTCGATAGTATCCAGCAAACTCCCCGAGCGGTCGCCCTGCATCGTCTCGGTCAGTTCGAGGTTGCGCTGGGTGGTCGCGTCGAGCGCGACCCGCTCGTCGTGTCGTTGGAGCCGCGTCATCGAGGCCAGCACGCCCGCGCCGGTCTCCTCGACGTACGCGAGCACTGCCCCGGCCGCCCGGACCGCCGGCTCGTCGAG
>JAQCNR010000375.1 GCA_028274925.1 Halovenus sp. | reverse complement strand
CCAACTCTGCTATCCGGAGCCGTCGCTGGACGAGATTCGCCGGAATCGTGGTGTCATCCAGGAACGCTCGGGGCTGTCACCCACCACCATCGACGAGTTGCTCGACCGCCTGTTCGACCAAGTCACTGTGATTCCCGAGGCAGTCGTCGCTCGGGAGTACGAGCGGGCCGCGGCCGCCACGTCGCCGCATCCCGACGCCGACGGCGAGCGCCTCTTCGCAGAGCGCGATGCTGGCGATGTCGTCTCCCTCGCAACCGCGCTCGCCGTTGACGGAGATATCTGGAGTGATGACTCGGTCCTCCAGCGTCAGGATCACATCGGCTGGTATCGAACGGAGGATGTGGTCAGCTATGCCGATATTGGAGGTTTCACAAAAGTGCTGTATTGAATAGGGGTACTGCGCGGTGGTCAAAGTGGATCACAGAGTTGTTCGATGTTCGAGATGGCAAACATGAGAACGATTTCGCGGAACTCTCGATACCAAGCCTGCGCTCGCTCGGCGTCGCCGAGCGAGCGCTTCACCGACGAATAGGACGTCTCTGCCATCCAGTGCTGTGTGTAGCCACGTTCCCGGATGGGTGCGTTGTTGCTGATGGCATTGATTGACGAGCCACGGTAGTGAATCGATGGCTCAACGCCGAGTGAATAGAACTCGTACTCGGTGTGCCAGTCCTGAAAGCCGTTGGCAGCGGCGACGGTATGCAGGTCGTCCGGCGGAACGTGGACAGCCTGCGGACCTGCCTTCGTATCGTGACACCACTGTGCATGGCACTGTATATCTAAGACGGCGAGAGATTCTGTATCGGTCAGTGTTATCACTTTCATCGTCTCAACCGTTTGGTTAGAGCGGGTGAGATAACGCGCAGACGCATGACCGCGGTCGAAGAACGTGCCGTCGAGGGCGGCGTATCCGGACTGTGGGTGTTGCTGCGCTGAAATACGCAGCAATGCCTGCCACGCCCACATTTTGAATCGGTCAAATGACTTGTTCAGCGTGGTATAATCTGGAACATCGCCTTTCTCCAGTCCGAGTATCTCTCGGATTTCACCCAGGTACTCCAGCTGATTCTCGGTTTCACGGAAGCTATGAGCCTCTTCAGGCCGAAATCAGTGAATCACGACGTGCTTCCAGCGGGCGAACCCGCCGGTGGCGGGCTCGCCTGCGTGCTCCCACAACGCTTGTTTGGCTAGACATTTGAACGTCTCAACAAAGTCGAGGAGATCGACTTCCACCATACTCGGACTCCTCGGCTTCATCCATACTGATTTTGACGGTCAATCTCAACGCCGTCTGTCTATTCAATACAGCACAGAAAAGTAGCCTCAGAGTTGCCCGCTCTCGTCCAGGTCGTCCCGGAGTTGCTGGAACGCGTCGCGGAGGTACAGCACTGACTCGTAGCGGTCGCCTTTCTCGGTGGCGAGGGCAGTCAGCAGTATCTCGTCGAGCGCGGGCGGCACGTCGGCTATCCTGCTGGGTGGGGCGGGCGTCTCGGTCTGTATCTTGTTGATGACTTTGAACGTCTGCCCCTCGAAGGGTGGCCGGCCGGTGAACAGTTCGTAGAATACAGCGCCGAGCTGGTAGATGTCAGTAATGTCGTCTGTACTGCCGTACTCGTCGTCGAACTGTTCGGGTGCAGCGTATTGCGGCGACATCCCCTCGACGCTCTTCGAGTGGTCCAGCAGGTGCTTCGAGAGCCCCCAGTCGGCCACCTTCGGCGCGTCCCAGCGGTTCTCGACAGAGTGAAACAGGATATTCTCGGGTTTGAGGTCCAGATGGGCGACGCCGCGACGGTGGGCGTGTCGGACGGCCTCGGTCGTCGCAATCGCCGTCCACAGTTTCTGCTCGAACGACATGGCCTCTGCCCGCTGGCCAAGATGACCAGCATTCATGTACTCCATCCCAATCCAGGGCAGCGGTTGGCTCCCGTAGTCGACGACACCGACGATGTGGTCGTGGTCGTCGAGTTGCTGCCAGGTTTCGGCCTCTTGCATCATTCGCTCGACGACCCCAGTGTGGAGTGTCTCACCGCCGCCCATCCGGGGTTGTTTCAGCGCGATGTCGACCGATCCGTGGTCAGTGGTCGCCGTGGCCCGGAACACGTCGGCGTTACCGCCTCGCCCGAGTTCGCCGCGCTTCTCGATATCGGCGTAGGACAGCGAGTGTCGCGTCACGGCATCGTCGAGCAGGTCAGCTACGTCGTCTGTGACGCCACTGTCGGGAGATTGCCGGGTGGTTGAGGCTATGATTTCACCGCCCAGATTCGGCGTATTCGACTCTCCGACTGCCACCTCAGATGATGGCGGTATTGCTCGGTCTGCCCATTCGTCGTGGTGCCCGAGCGTTCCGAGCATCACCCGCGAGCCCTCGCTCCGTTCGTCCGCTATGCCTGTCTCGATCGCGTACAGCGTCCCATCACAGCACCCGACGTAGACGGTGCCATCCACCACCGTTGGCGAGTTGTCTATCCGGCCGTCCGTTCGGAACGCCCACTGTTGTTCACCCGTGTCTGCATCCACTGCGTGTAAGTTCGAGTTGTTGGACCCGACGTAGACCATGCCATCCGTCACCGTCGGCGACGAGTGTACCGGAAAGTCGGTGTCGAGCACCCACTGCTGTTGGCCCGCGTCTGTGTCTACCGCATACAGATGACTATCGATGGAACTGATGTAGACGGTGCCATCCATTACTGTCGGAGAACCCGCAATGTGCCAGTCGGTCTCAAACCGCCCCCGCTGCTTACCAGTCTCTGCATCCACCGCATACAGGTGATGGTCACGCGAACCAACGAACACAGTGTCATCTGCCACCGTGGGTGAACCCCTGACTGGGAGTCCGGCTTCGAAGACCCATCGCTGCTCGCCCGCCTCCTCATCGATTGCGTAGAGTTTCGCGTCATCGGACCCGACATAGACCGTGCCATCCGTCACCGTCGGTGAACTCTCAATGGCCCCCTCAGTCTGGAACGTATATTTTCGTTCACCAGTCGTTGCATCGACTGCATACACAGCCGAGTCACTGGAACCGAAGTAAACGGTGTCGCCAGCCATAGTCGGTGAGCTCTTTACCATGGCACCCGTCTGAAGGGCCCACCTTTGCGTGCCCGTCTCTGAATCCAGTGCGTACAGGTTCGAGTCGTTGGACCCGACATAGACGACACCGCCGACGACCGTCGGTGAGGTCTTGACCATGGCACCCGTCTGGAAGGCCCACTCTTGTTCGCCCGTCTCCGCATCCACCGCGTACAGGTTCGAGTCGTTGGACCCGAAATAAACAGTCCCATCGACGACTGTCGGCGAACTCATAACCGCATTGTTAGTGTCGAACCTCCAGATAAGATTACCAGCCCGCTGTCCGGAACTCATTCACCACACCCTTGGAATTGTTATTGCCTCCCTCGCTGCGGTCATTTCCACTTATGATTTCTTTTCCACTAAATATATATCTTCGGGACGTGATCTCCCCGTTACAATATCTCGACCGAATATCTTGCCGTTGTCGGACCTGTGCCATCATCAGCCGTGTCGTCCGGTGGGTCGTCACACCCGACTCTCGAAATCCTGGAGTGCGTCGAGGAGATAAAGCACGCTTTCGTA
>JAQCNR010000369.1 GCA_028274925.1 Halovenus sp. | reverse complement strand
ATCCCGTAGAGTCCGGCGACGAAGGTGAGCGGGATGAAGATGGTTGCGACAACTGTGAGTGTCTTCATCACATCGTTGGTCGACTGGGAGACGGTGTTGAGATAGATGTCCCGCGAGCCACCCGTAAGATCACGGTAGGTTTCGATGAGGTCGACAACCTGCACGAGGTGGTCGTAGACGTCTCGAAAGTACTTCTCGTTCTGTTCGTTGACCTGCGGGATGTCGCCACGAGAGAGCGAGGAGATTGCTTCCCGTGCTGGCCACGCAACCTTCCGGAAGGCGAGCAGGTCCCGGCGGATGTTGTTCAGGTCCTCGATCATCCGCGGGTCCGGCTCGGAGAGAATTCGCTCCTCGACGAGTTCGATATCGTCTTCGATTTCGTCGAGGATATCGAAGTACCCGTCGACGATAGTATCCATTAACCGATAGGCCAGAAAGTCCGCGCCGCGGGCGGCGACCCGGTCGCTGTGGCGGGTCCAGGCCGGTCCGGTCGGTTCCACGTTTTCGAGGTCACCCGTCGAGAGCGTGACGAGCCAATCGGGACCGATAAAGAAGCCAACCGAGGTGGTCTGGACTTCCTTGTGAAAGGCGACGGATTCGCGCTGGCTCAGTTGGGTCGTCTTCATCAACACGAACGTGCGTGTCTCGTATTCCTCGGTTTTCGGGCGGTTCTGCTCGTCCAGGACGTCCTCGATGGCGAGTTGGTGAATGTCGAACTCCGACTGTAGGGTGGTGATGTTCGTCTCGTCGGCGTTCTCTACGTGAATCCACGTCTCCCCTGGCGCGGCGATAGCCGCGCCGACATCATCGTACTGGTTGACGGCCTCGGGCGTATAGACCACCGCGTCGAGGCTCAGACGCTCCCCTCCTCGGTGGGAGTCGTCAGCGAGAACGCACAGCCGGGATAGGCCACGTAGACGCCGGCGGCGTACCCGACGATTCCGGCCGCTGCCAGGCTGACGCCGAGGACTCTCCTGTAGTGCATACCCCCACAGACACCGGGTGGGTCAAAAGTTGCCACTACGAACTGGTTGTAATGAGTACTCAAAGACCGACCAAGCGAAAACGGGATTGTGAACTACGCGAAGACGGTCGCTCCCGCTGGTCGCGCTGCGTCTTCTCTCGTTCAAATCCCTTCGTTGGTTGCTTCGCTCCTCGTGTACACTCGTCGCAGAAGCAAGCCGGTGAGGGGATTTGAACCCTTGGCCTATTCCTTACGAAGGAATCGCTCTGCCAGTCTGAGCTACACCGGCGCACACTCATGTAGTATCGATACGACCAATAAGCGTTGCGAATCCGCCCTTACCGCGTGAGTCGCACATCCAGCACGACATTGTACTCGTGAGGCGCGTACGACCGCACCGTATGGCGGTTCTCGACAGTCACCTCGTACTCCGGTTCCGCTGTGTCACGAATCGCCCGCTCGCCTGGCCCGAACAGGTCGTCTTCGTGCTGGATATCGTAATAGTGAATGACGCAGTCCTCGCCAGCGAGCGCAGCGGCAGTGTCGACGAACTCGTTGGCAGAGTGGGGCAGGTTCATCACCAGTCGGTCTGCCCAGCCAGCGTACTCGTCGGTTGTCTCGCGAACATCACCGTGAATTCCCGTCACGCGCTCAGCGACGCCGTTGCGCTCGGCGTTCGCCCGGAGATACTCGATGGCCGTCTCGTTGATGTCGACGCCAACGGCGTGCTCACCGCGTTGAGCCATCGGAATCGTGAACGGGCCGACGCCGGCGAACATATCGAAGACCTGTTCGCCCGCAGCGACCTGTTCGGTGACGCGGTGGCGTTCGGTCGCCAGTCGGGGCGAGAAGTAGACAGCAGCTAGATCGAGTGCAAATTCACAGCCGTACTCGCGGTGGAGCGCGTCAGTCTCCTCGCCGTACAGCACCTCCCAGTCTCGGACGCGTTGCTCGCCGTGAATCTTCGAGGCACGGTTGAGTACCGTCTTCGTCGGGATGTCAGAGTCGACCAGCGCGTCGGCGAGTGCCCGCGCTCGGTCGGGGTCGTCTTCGTCGATGATGATAACCTCGCCGAGACGTTCGTAGGAGGCCGAAAAGTCGACGAGGTCGTCGGGTGTGGTCTGTGTCTCTCGGCGTGGGGCGTCGTGCTCCACGATAGTGTATTCCTCGGGGACCGCGTCCGGGGCTCGGACGGGGATATACAGCGAACCGTCCTCGTGGACGATTTCGTGGCCCTGCTCGACGAGGTCAGCCTCGGCGAGGCGCTGTCTGGTCGCTTCGCCGTCCTCGCGGGGCACCCGGACACAGGGCACAGTCATACACGACAGTCGCAGGCGGCCCGCGGTAAGTCTGCCGTTTCAGTGCGTGAGCACGAGCAGTTGGTCGTCGGTACGAGCGAGACAGAACGGGGCGTTGGGGTTGCCGAAACTGTGCGTCCGGTCTTCGCTAATCAGGAGTCGCTCGAAGGGTTTGCCACAGGCCGGGCAGGCGAAGCCGTCGCGGTTGGCCAACTGCATCGTTGCCCGGTTTTCTCGGAGGAGTTTCAGTCCGTGGCGGTACTCGTGGACGTCGAAGCCCCCGGAGATGTCCAGTTGCTCCATGGGTCGGCTTCGTGTCGGGCGTCGAAAAGAGTTCAGGGAAATCACCGAGTCGAAAGGTTGAGATACGCCACCAGACATAAACGAGGTATGGAACTTCGGGTTATCGACAAAGAGGAGACGGAACTCGCCCTCGAGATTGCCGGCGAGGACCACACGTTCATGAACGTCCTGAAGGGTGCGCTGCTGGAGACAGAGGGCGTGACGGCGGCAACCTACGACGTGAATCCAGAACAGTCCGGTGGCCAGACCGAGCCAGTGCTGACGATCAAAACCGAATCTGACGTGGACGCACTCGACGCCCTCGAGGACGGCGCTGAGCGGGTTATCGACAAGTCCCAGGGACTCAAGGACGCCTACGACGCCGCAGTCTGATTCTCAGGTCGTACAGAAAAACACCTGCAAGTAGAGTTGCCCGTCTGCGGCGTGGATATCGAGACCAACGATGTCGAGCGCCGAGTCCGTGACGAGCGGGTCGGCGAGCACGCCGTCGGCGAGGAGTTTCTCCGCGAGCGTGCTCGCGTCGTCGCCGGCCACGACGGGTGCCGTCCGGTGAATCGACCACCCGGTCCGACAGCTTTCGCTCAGTAGTTCGTCGACTCGTTGGTCGTCGACGCCGCCGCCATCAGCGAGTTCAGCCTTGACGCGTTGCTGGTTGGCGAACTCCGCAATCTCGTCGAGCCGATTTGGCCTGGAGAGTGCGTCGACGTTCTCGCTCTCACGTTGTTCGTTGATTCGGTCGACGAACTCACCCTCGACATCGGCGAGTGCAACGCCGGACTCAGTGTCGTCTGCACTGCCCGGGACGTTCTCGACGTCGGGGACGCCGTTGCTGATGAAGGGCACGTCGATGACGCCGACAAAGCCGAGAATTGCCACAGCGGCAATCAACAACACCGCACCGAGCGCGAGGGCGTACTGCGGCGTGACGAGGTCCAGATAGCTCGGAATCGCCGTCTCGGACTCGCTAATTCGTTTTTCGGTCTCTTCGAGGTCCGCGTTGCCGCAGTTGTTGCAGGTGGCAGTGTGTCTGGCGTGTTCCCGGCCGCACTGTGTGCAGGTCCAGACCGTGGTCGTCTCCCTTACAGTCCCCCGCTGTGCGCTACTCTCGCCCGGCCGTTGGGTGAGTTCGTCGTCACTGATTGTCTTCTCTTGTCGTTCCAGCGTGGCGTTGTTACAGCGACTGCACGGCGGGGAGTGTTTCGTGTGTTCGCGACCACACTCGGTACAGACCCAGACCGTCGTCGACCCCCCGGAGCCGTTGCTGCCCTGTTGGACCACAGCACGCTCGAACTTGCCGTGGCCGCAGTTGTCACAGGGCGGATCGTCCGCTTCGTGGGGCTTGCCACACCACTCACACCGCCATTCCATTACCCGTAGGTTTGCGCTCGCAACGAAAAAGCTACTGCTCGCCGTCGCTCAGTCGTACAGTTTCTCGACGCGGTCATCGAACTGCTGCTGGAGTCTTTGGGTGACTGGGCCGACCTCGTATGCACGGCCATCAACGCTGGTGACCGGCCGAATCTCCCACGTCGAGTTCGTTACGAACACCTCGTCAGCGTCGGCCAGTCGGTCAGGGTCGTAGACGCCAGTTGCTGTCTCGATACCTGCAGTGTCGGCGAGTTCGAGAACAACGTTTCGGGTAATTCCGGGCAGTAGTGGTAGCGAGTCTGCTGGCGTGTGCACTGTTCCATCGTCGACAAAGAAGAGATTGCTCGACGCACCCTCGGTGAGCGCGCCGTCGACTGAGCGAACAATTGCCTCGTCAGCCTCGCTCCCCCCGAGTTCGAGGCGGGCGAGAATGCTATCGAGGTAGTTGTGTGTCTTCGCGTCTGCCGGGAGCGCACTGTCAGGGGGTTGGCGACTGTCGACCGTCGCAAGCGCTGCAGGGCCAGACCAGACGCGTTCGCCGTCGGTTCCGCCACGCGGCAGTTCGGAGATGTAGACGACGATGGTCGGGTCAACGTCCGGGTCGGGCGAGAGTTTGC
>JAQCNR010000343.1 GCA_028274925.1 Halovenus sp. | reverse complement strand
GAAAAATAACGAGTAATAGTCTAGACTGCTTATTGTTCTAGTAAAACTAGAAAACACAGCTAGACTAGAGCAAGAAACTAGTGTTGTCTGTCGATTATCTCCTTTCCTTTCCGCACTTTCCTCACATCACTCGCTGTTCGGGGACGGGTGCTCGGGTCGTTCCACCTGAAACGAAGGGGTGGGGGGCTTGGACACCTCCCGTTCCTCTCTCGCGATACCACTCATTTCCAGACCGTTCTCCCAGAGCCCACCTTCCTGCTCTCTCGGTACTCTCCCACACGCTGGTGGCACCCGACCGCTGTCCCTCGGTTTTCAGATATTCGTGATATCAGTTTGATGTATGTCTGACATACTCTTAAGTAAGTTGCGTGGTCTTGTTCAGGCAAGCCCCTGCAGTGGGGTCTGGAAGAAAGGATGGGACTGCTACAAAGCCTCAGATCAAGTATCACGACGTTGTTCTCCGACGAGGAGCCCAAGCGAATCGGCATTTACGGCCCGCCGAACGCTGGGAAAACAACGCTCGCTAACCGTATCGCACGCGACTGGACCGAACACGGCGACGCTGTCGGTCCGGAAAGCCACGTGCCCCACGAGACGCGTCGGGCGCGACGAAAAGAGAATGTCGAAATCGAGCGTGACGGCAAGACCGTCACTATCGACGTTGTCGACACGCCGGGTGTCGCGACGAAAGTCGATTACACCGAGTTCCTCGAACACGACATGGAGAAAGACGACGCCGTTCGGCGCTCCCGAGAAGCGACCGAAGGGGTCGCCGAAGCCATGCACTGGCTTCGCGAAGACGTCGACGGTGTCATCTACGTGCTGGACTCGTCGACGGACCCGTTCACACAGGTCAACACGATGCTTATCGGCATCATCGAGAGTCAGGACCTTCCGGTGTTGATTCTCGCAAACAAGATCGACCTGGAAGATTCGAGCGTCCAACGGATTGCCAACGCCTTCCCACAGCACGAAACAATTCCGCTGTCGGCACTTGAGGGTGACAACATGGACGAAGTGTACGACAAGATTGCGGAGTACTTTGGGTGATACCATGTCGACGACACCACAACCCGACGGCGTTCAGATAGACCTTATCAGTGCCACCCGGATGGCCGGACTCGCCAGCATGGAGAAGATTCGGCTGATCCTCGATGGCGTCCGTGACGGAAACATCGTCATCCTCGAAGAGGGCCTCTCCCCCGAGGAGGAATCCAAACTCATCGAGGTGACGATGACCGAAATCAGCCCGGACGAGTTCAACGGCATTGAAATTGAAACGTACCCGCGTTCGGAGACAGCAGACGCGAGTTTCCTCGACCGCCTGATGGGTCGGGAATCGACGAACAAGCTGACCGTCATCGGACCGGCGAACCAGATCGAGACACTCCACAAGGACGAAACGATCATCCAGACGCTCGTTTCACGGAAATAGGCCAATGCCACACCAGTGTACAGACTGCGCCCGGCAGTTCGACGACGGCTCCAAGGAGATGCTCTCGGGCTGTCCAAACTGCGGCGGGACGAAATTCCAGTTTCTCCCGGATGGACAGACCAGCGCTGACCCCTCGCCAGAGGAACCGGCGACGGTCGAGGACTCGACATCCTCAGTCGCGCGCACAGTTGGCAGCGCTGCCACGGCAGTCCGGGATTTCGTTGGCGGATCCAGCCGTAACGAGCCCCCCACTCGTGGATCGACAGAGCAACAACAGACACCGGCCAGCGAGTCGACACCGACGCCAGCCGAGCCATCGCCGACAGACGAGACGCCGACCAGCCAGCCCCCCTCGACATCGACTCCCGAGAGTCAACCTGCGCCGAGGTCAACTCCCGAACCGAACGACAGGGGAACCGGTGGCGCTGCGTCACCGACAGAAACGACGGGCCCGAGCCCCGACACACTCGCTGAACCCGAGTCGGCGGCGATGAAGACGGCTGACTCGGAAAATGACGCACAGGCAAGCGCCCGGAGCGAGGTCATCTCGCCGGACGAACTCCCACCTGCACCCGAACAGTCCGGCTGGGACAGCACCACGCCAGCCCCACAAACCGAGACGCCCGAGGAGCCAGAACCCGAGCACACCGACCGACCGGACCTGTCGGAACTACGGGCCGAACTCAACCAACAGTTCGAGTCCATCAAGGTGCTCGAACCCGGGCAGTACGAACTCAACCTGATGGAGTTGTTCGACCGCGAAGAGTATATCATCGCGCTGCAGGAAGACGGCAAGTACACTGTCCAGGTGCCCGAGCACTGGCAGGACTGACGCCACTTCTTCTCAATTCACGGCGCTGTCGAGCAAGAACCCGACCAGCACCGCAGGCACCCGAAACCCGTCAGCGACAGTGACCCGCACCACCGAGGCCTCCACCTCCGTTTCGAGGTCGCCGAGAACGGCGAGAATCACCTCGACCAGCGGTGACGGCTCGCCAATCTGGTCGATAATTGTCTGCCGGTCGAGTCCACTCAGCACGGTGAGCGTCTGTTCGAGGTCGGTCGCGACAGACGCGCTCGGGGCGACCAGCCTGACCGTCAGCACTCCGTCGGCGAGCGACACCGACCCGTATTCGATATTTTCCGCGAGTCCGGCGACCGGAAGGTCGAGACCCTCGAAAGCGGCTGGCGGGACGACAAATCCACCGCGGACTATCCCCTCGCCAGCCTCGTCCAGCCCTCTCCGGACGCTGCCGCCCAGCCGTGCGCTCTCCCCAGTACGAACGTCGATCACGTCCTCAAGTTCGGACGTGGTTGCCAGTCCGTACCGCTCACCACTCAGGTGAGCGAGCAGCAGCGACCACTCCAGACGATTGTTTCCGAGACTCCACAGCGTCTGCTCTCGATACGTACTGGTTGTGGTGAGTGCCTCCTGTTGCTGAATCTCCGCCCGAACGCCGTCTGGATTCGCGCTGGACTCGAAGAGCAGGCCGGCGTAGTTTCCGCGCTCTCTGGGGAGTCGACCGAAGGCCACCACCGCGCCCGACGCTCGTGGGTCGATTCCGGTACCGGACTCGACAGTGTCCAGTAACTCCGTCGTGGTGGTGGCGTCGGCGATAGCCAGCGCTTCCAGTTCGTCGTCGAGG
>JAQCNR010000334.1 GCA_028274925.1 Halovenus sp. | reverse complement strand
CAGTGTGTCCCAGCGAAGAGCTCAAGTTTACCGTCTAACCAGTCCGCCAGTTCGTGGATTTCATCCGTATCACGGGCGACGAGATGAGTGCCTCCGATAACGTATCGTACGTCTTGCCCGGTGACCGTCTCGGCGTGTTTGATCGTGTTTCGGAGACCCGCGTGACAGCACCCGAGAACGAGGGCCGCCCCGTTGATAGTCTCGACGACGACCGATTGGTCGTCCGGCACGGAATCGTCGACCAGTTCAGCGTCAACTTCGCGCAGATGGACTGGATTACCCGCGTGGGGTCGTGGAATCTCGCCGAGTGCGTACACGCCCTCCCGAACCGTCACTGGGTCTCGATGTTCCACAACGTCGGCGCCTGTCTCGACTTCGTCCCGAGCGTAGGGCATGCCGATGTGGACTGGTTCATCTAGCTTCGTGCCGTCGGCCGGTTCCCGAATGTAGCGAGCGGTCCAGATGTCGGGATGACAGTATACTGTTGGACACTCGACCGGGTCGAGGAACGCTTCTAACCCCTGGGTGTGGTCGTAGTGTGCGTGGCTCAACACGATATCTTCGAACGGTGTGTCGATATCGAGTAGTCGCGCGTTCTCCAGTGCTGCCGACGATTGGCCGGTGTCGAACAGCACGTCGCCGACAGCTGCGGCGAACCCCCACTCGCCGCGGAGACCCTTTGGAACGCCCGTCGCGACGGTGTTGTCCGCGAGAATTGTTACGTTCATACCTTGTCGTTATTTAATTCAATACGGTACGCTGTCATACATCGGTCGCAGTTGCGATGTTGTTCATCAACCGAACGGACGCTTAAACTGGAAGGCATCGTAGCACCCATAGATAGGGGCGCGTTTCTGATTGCTGTTTTCGATTGAAATCCAAAGTATAGATATAGTCTATTTTGAATTTCGAATCAGAAATTCTAACTGAGCGAAATTTAGCGATACTATAATCATACTTTCCGACAGTTTGCAGATGATTTTTTGACAGCAGGTCCTCGGGAAGGGGACAATTCACCTGCTAGAACCGTGTCAACTGGGTTCTGGACCTACCGGAGATTTAATTTAACTTTTCAATTTCATATTCCGTTCTAGTCTTCTTTTTCTAATGCAAATTCCATTAAGAGCACCGTTCGAATGTATGGACAACTCGAATGCACAGTGAAACCGAGCGCTGTCGTCTCCTCTCACCAACGGGATGCGGAGCAGTAATCTGAGTCAGCCCTATGTCACGAGTCGAGACACGTGAACTGCAGTTTAGATATCGAGGGCATCGAGAGTGGAAGCCGTCGGGTGTTACTCTCAATATTGAAGACGGGGAGTTCGCTCTTCTGTTAGGCCCGTCCGGTTCCGGCAAGAGCACACTGGCGAAATGCTTCAATGGCCTCATTCCGCACAGTGTGCCCGGTGAGCTTGCGGGAACAATAGACGTCTGTGGATGTGACGTCACTGAAATGTCCCAGGCTGAGCTCGCAACACGGGTCGGTCTTGTCTTCCAGAATCCCAGCCTGCAGTTCGTCACGTCGACAGTCGAAACTGAGGTCGCCTTCGGTCTTGAGAACCTCCGGGTCCAGCCACCCGAGATTTTGAAGCGGGTGACAGACGCCCTCGATACCGTCGGGCTTTCCGGGTTCGAGGGTCGCCAGATCAACACTCTGTCCGGCGGAGAGAAACAGCGGCTCGCGATTGCATGCCAGCTGGCGATGGAACCAGAAATACTCGTGTTGGACGAACCGACTGCGAATCTCGACCCGCGGGGAACCGAAGCAGTCTACGAGCTCATCAGAGAGTTAGCATGGGACGAATCTAGGACAATCGTCCTGATCGAACACCAGTGTGAATCACTGCTCGACGCTGTCGACCGGACACTAGTCCTCGACGGGGATGGGGGCCTGTTACTCGAGGGGACCCCGGAAGCCGTGTTTGCCGAACACTCGCGGCAGCTCGGGCGTGAGGGAGTCTGGATTCCCGCAGTAACACAACTCGCACTCGAACTCCGTTCCAGCGGTGTCTGGCCGGATTCAACACCACTGCCCGTGACCGTCGACCAAGCGACTGATGCCCTCGAAGACGTGCTCACAGAGCGACGGCGATTCGACTCTCGACCACCCGATAGCACTGAACAACCGGGGAGTAGTTTCTCCGAGTCAGACCGAGCCGTAGTCCGAACAGATGGAGCCGCCGAACCGAATCGCATCGGCGGAGGTTCGGCGTCATCTGCACTCGATGTTCGTGGGCTCGACGCTCGATATGGACCAGACGAGACATCGGAGCCCGTTCTGAAAGATATCGAACTCTCTGTGCCGGACGGCTCGTTCCTCGCACTCGTCGGGCCCAACGGAGCTGGAAAATCCACGCTCGCAAAGCACTGTGTCGGCGTCTGCCCCCCACCACCGGAGACAGTGTTCGTCGAGGGCCGTGACGTGACGACACTCCCATCACGCGAGATGAGTCAGCACATCGGATACGTGTTTCAGAACCCAGAATATCAGTTCGTCACCGAGACTGTGTGGGACGAGTTGGCATACGGGCTTCGACAGCTCGATTGCGACGCCGACGAAATCGAACGTCGCGTCGATCAGACACTCGATCGCTTTGACCTGACCGGCTACGCTGACAGGAATCCATTCACTCTCAGTCACGGCGAGAAACGAAGACTTAGCGTGGCGACGATGCTCGTCGTCGGTCAGGACGTGCTCGTCGTCGACGAACCGACCTACGGTCAAGACCGTGCGAACGCTGACGCGCTCATGGAGACCCTGTCCGAGTTGCATGGCTCCGGGCGAACGATCGTCGTGCTCACCCACGACATGCGGATCGTGGCCGAGTATGCAGACAGTGTCGCTGTCCTCGTCGACGGGGAAATACAGTTTCACGGGTCGCCAGCAGCCCTGTTCGACGAGCCAGAGACGCTCTCGTCGGCACACCTCTCTCGCCCCCCACTGGCAGAACTCACTGACCGAATCTCATGGTTCTCTGGTGTTGCGACAGTAGAACGGTGCCTCGAGCGCTGCAATAGTGCACAGACAGAGACACGGTCCCATGACCTCGACAGCGCTTCCAGATCTGCCTCCGATGACGCGGAGGAGCGGTGAGACCGATGCGAGTCGAACTGCCCGACCAAGGAGACAAAGGCGGAGTGTTGCAACGACTGAATCCAGTGAGCAAGCTCCTCGCTATCACGCCGGTAATGGGACTGCTGATGCTCGTCACTGATCCGTACACGCCGCTGGCTTTCGTCGTGATCGGCGCTCTTGTGACTGTTGTTCTGGACGGCATCTCGCTGGTCAGGTACCTCCGTGTGGCGGCGCCGCTCGTGGCGCTGGCAGCGAGTTTCGTGTTCATCTATCCGTTCGTCGTCAGCGGTCCCAGCGGCACTACCTCAGAGATACTGGTGTCTCTGGGCCCACTCCGAGTTCGGGAGGCGGGATTGTGGGTCGGAGCGGCCACGGGCCTCCGAATCCTCGCTCTGTCTGTCCTGTCGTTGCTTTTCGTCCTGACGACGGAGACGGAGTCGTTCCTCCGGGCACTGGTCCAGACGCTCAGCGTGCCCTACAAAATCGGATACAGCGCGATGGCTGCCTTTCGATTCGCACCGATGCTTCAATCCGACATTGAGCGGGTCCGCGCTGCCCACACGGTCAGAGGTGTACCTGATAACAACGGACTTCGTGACCGTCTGTATCGGGTACGGAGCTACGCGATTCCATTGTTCGTGAACACGATCCGCCGAGCAGAACGGACAGCCCTTGCGATGGACGCGCGGGCGTTCGGCGTGTTCGACGACCGGACACACTACCACACACAGTCAGTTGGCTGGAGAGATGTGGGCTTCGTGATTCTGTTTTGGACGGTATCAGCCGCTCTCGTCGGGACACTTTGGCAGCTAGACGCGCTCGGGACACTGACTATTCTACGGTAAGTCCCTCACCTGATTACACTGGTGGCTCTTCCGAATATCGCCACAAAGTGCAGTACAATGTCCGTTTTTAGGCTAGCCTAAAAATTTAAGCAGCGGGATGTAGAACCCTCAAGAGATGGCAGAATTCGGTAATCAGCTGATGGGCGTCAAGAACTGGGAAACAAGAGACTTGCTGGTCGTTGCTGCATTGGGCATCGTCCCCGGGTTGGCTCTATTACCCGTAGTGTTCGCTGGGTTCACGATAAGAGCAGCACTGGGGCCGCTTGGAACGGTACTGAACTCTGGGCTGTTCTATCTTCCCGGTCTCATGGCGCTGTATATCGTCCGCAAACCTGGGGCGTCGATCCTCAACGGAATCTTCGTTAGCCTCGTCTGGATTCCACTCACACCGTTCGGTCTCGCAGTTGCTATTCCGTCTGTTATCGCCAGAATTGGCTCTGAGATTCCCTTCCTCTTCACGCGGTACCGTCGATACGACAGTGGAATGATGGCGGCCAGTGGCGCGTCCGCGGGACTACTCGCCCTCGGAGCGATTTATATTCCCTCGAGCTTCCAGACGCTGGCGATACCGGTTCAGGTCGGTCTCATCGTTGGCCACGGCCTCAGCGGAGCTCTGCTCAGTGGTCTCCTCGGGAAGCTACTCGCCGATAAACTTGCGGACACTGGCGTTCTGTCTGCCTATTCGGTCGTCGACGACGTCGAGGCGTGATCGAAGTGGTAAAAGTCACTATCCTGGTGGATAACACAGTTGTGAAACCCTACCCACGCGGATTGCGGGGCGAGTGGGGATTTTCGGCCGCTGTCGGAGACGTTCTGCTCGATACTGGCCAGACGGCTGCCGTCCACAACGCGAAACTACTCGATGTGCCGATCGAGGAGTTCGGTTCGGTCGTTGTGAGTCACTCGCATTTCGACCATACGAGCGGGATGCTGGATGTCCTGAACGTGATGGACCAGCCAGATATCTACTGCCATCCCGATATCTGGGACCACCGCTATCTCGACAGCGAGGGGCAGTTCGACGGCGCACCGCTGGGTATCCCGTACACAAAGTCAACGGTCGAAGGGAAGGCAAACGTTGTCGAACATCGCGACCCCGTCGAAGTTGCCGACGGCGTGTACGCACTCGGTGAAATCTCGCGTCCGCATCAGGATTACGTGATCGGCAAAGTCGAGCGCGACGACGGTGACGTTGAGGACCCAATCGTGGACGATCAGTCGGTCGCCGTCGAGACTGACGACGGGTTGGCACTGGTTTTAGGCTGCTGTCACGCCGGGTTGCGGAACACGGTTGAGCACGCGGAGGCTGTCTGTCAAGGGGACGTTCAATATATCATCGGTGGGACACACCTCATCGCGATGGATTCCGAGGAAATTCACGCGATAGCGGACTGGCTTGCGGGGAAACTCGATCTACTTGTCGGTGCTCACTGTACAGGGACAGCGGCGGCAGGCATTCTCAATGAGCGGTTGCCGAATATTTTCGAACCAGCAGGTGTAGGAAGTACGATTCGATTCGATTGAGTGTGATCAGACGTTGGATAGTGCGTCTTTGGAAGGCAATTTCGGTAACCACTCGTAGTCCTCGTCGGCTTCCGTGAGGAAAAAGACTAAAATTCTTTAGGCCAACCTAAAAACATGGTCGCCGATGAGTCCTCCACCGACAAACACAAACGACTCGCCCGGCGCGTTCCCGACGAGATAGCCAGCGAAGGTGCGATTGACGTCGTGGACGAGTTATTTGCCGAGAATGTCGTTGCCCATATCAATCCGCTCGGTGCGGCAGACGGTCGGGACGAGTTCCAACAGTTGCCACAGCGGATGCGCGCCGCGTGCCCGGATCGCCAGGCGACGGTCGACCCGTATAGCCTCCTTCGACAACTCGGGGTGACCGAAGCACCGATGAAATGATTTCGGACCCCATTACCGATTTCCACGCGAGTAGAAGCGCGAGAACACATCGGCAGGCTTGGTCGGGCGGTCAGTCCGGGAACTAAACTATGGTAGGCACAACGTTGGTCGAGATCAGAACGCACATCGAGGGGTTAGCCAGCGATGACGGTGCGTACATCGTCCGCTGTGGGCGTACAGGGGAGCAGCCGGTGCCGGTATCGGGACTCCGTTTCGACAGTCGAACATCCGCCCACAGCGCTGCCAGAGCCACGGCCCAGTATCGAGCGGCCCTCCGCCGATACGACCCTCAGGTGCCGTATTACGACCTGATCGTGTGTGAAAACACATGTGAAATGGGTTCGGCCGCCGAATCGGAAGCGCACTCAGTACCCACTTCGTGGGCTCCTTCCACCGAGAGTTGCCTCGACCCCATTGCCGACAGGGGCGAGCCAAAGCAACGAGCACTCGTCGAGTTCTGTCGCAGCACTGCTGCAGCCGTCTTCGAGGCGCTATCCGACGACGGGTATGACGACACCGAGACCGCAATCGTGGACGCGTACTTCGACCACGCAGAGTCGATTTCCGACCCCGACGACCTCTGTCTCCACTTACTGGAGAGTATGGCGATGGAACTCGATAGCCGGTTACACCCGGAGGAGCAGGCGGCGGTTCTCGAATCGGCCGCATCCAGGCAGTCTCCACCAGAGACGACGGACCGACCTGTTGCAGCCACGCTGTCGGTGCTCGAAGAGAGCGGTCTTTTAGGAGGTTATTCGCAGTCTCCGTGGTCAGTTGCAGTTCAGGATGGGACAAGGTCGATTGTCGCACAGCTATCGGCGTACGCGCTGTCCCCACAGGACGGCCGGCTGCCGGTGTTACCGATAGCACTCGAACTGTATCGGCACCAAGCTGAGTGGCAAGCGTTGTCGTTTCGAGTCGGCGACGTTGGGGACGGCTGGCAACTCACACTCACGATGGCTACAGAGGCAACGCCGAGCGGCCTCGTAAGTGCCCGAATCGAATCATAACGATGCCCTCACACACCCGTATTCACGATGCGCTCACACACGTCCAGACAGAACAGGACGCAGTCGACGCAAAACGCGACGCTATCGACCAGTTCATCGAACGCGTCGAAGCATGCTCACCAGCGCCGAGTCCGGCGGGTGCAACGGGTGCCACCGCGACGGTGGGCCTCACGCCACAGCGGAGTCAGGGGAGCGCCGACAAGTGCCAGTCCGTTCGGCAGGCGTTCGCGGAAACGATCCAACCACACAGTCTCGACGATGTCGAGGACTCGGAGTCACTACGCGAGACCATTCAGGCCGAGTTGTCGGAATCCATCGCAACCGCACTGGCTCCGACGACGGAAGCGACGTTTTCACCCGAATTGAAACAGGCAGTGCTCTCAAAGAGCCACGTTCGCCGAGCAGCGACGGACACCCTCCGCCGCGCTCTAGATAGAGAAGCATCAGAGTTGGTTGACGCCCGTGACACCGTTGACGAGATCACGGAGTGGATAGCCACAGCTGACGAAACACCGCTGACTGAACTCGGCTTCGAAAAACTACGAGCCAGACACGAGAGACTGGCGGCATATCGGTCTTGTTGGAAGGAGCTTGCCAGTCACCGGCAGGATTTCCTGGACGGGGCCACGAGCCATGGCGAATCAATCGGCGTCAGTCACAGTGACTTAGTTGACTACGCGTATCAAGACTTCCCGGCCAATCAGCCTGTGTTGGCCACGATTGCACGACTCGACGAGACCTGCGGGGAATGTCAACGAATCGTCCGACAGCATCTGGTTCGGAGGGTCTGAACGATGGCAAATAGCCCTCGACGAAAACGCGCTCATCTGTGGGTGCGGGTGTACGCGACGATATTCGGTGTTGAAGAGACGCGTCTTCAGGAAGCGATGGAGAACCAATCGGAGAGCGACGAATCGGACACACCAGGCGACATGGACGAGAGAGAAGACACCATCAGCTAACGATGAGAGGAGCCCCACAGTATCTGCTGGCCATCTACATCGCACAGCACCGCCAAGACCCACCCATCCCGTCCGGTGTCATCGCGGAGATGCTGGGCCGGTCTCCGGCGGCAGTGACGGAGATGTGCCAGCGACTCGGGGAGAAGGATCTCGTCACCTACGAACCATACGAGGGTGTCACCCTGACTGATTCGGGACATGAGCGAGCGATGACGCTACACGAAACGTACGTGACCGTCTCGTGGTTTTTTCGAGGTGTGCTTGAACTAGATGACTACGAGTCAGAAGCGATGGAAGTGGCTGGGCTAGTCAGCCCAGCGGTTGCCGAGCGGCTCGCAGACACGCTGCCACACCCGGACTCAGATGACAGGCTCGAAATCGGCGAGACAGACGACACACCCACCGGCGACGACCCGACGTAATACATGGCAGTATCAACGGTCGGCTGAGTGATTTTAGGTGGTGCGAAAAACTACCAGATTTAGTTGAGTTAGTCTGGTGTGAGTGTGTATTATGGAAATAGGGGCCCACAGACGCAGTTTTTAGGCACCCCTAAAAGCTAAGATTTATGATACTATAGGAAATATAGGTAGTTGTTATGAGCGCAGAAGGACTCGAACGACAGACGCGTAACTACATCAGCAACAACGTCCCGCAGATTCAGCAACACGGAGGTAACTTCGAGGTCCGGGACGTCGATAAGGCGGCCGGTACTGCTACCATTGCCATTGGCGGTGCCTGTTCCGGGTGTGGCATTGCACCGATGACGATGAAGGCCATCGAAAACCAACTCCCGGATAGCGTCGACGGGCTCGACGACGTCGAAGTCGTCCGGTCGAGCGGCCCACGTGCCGCGGTGATGCCATCAAAGACCGACGAAATGGAAGATATGGACGAGTACGAGGACTACAGCCCTCCGTTCTAACCGAAGGTCTCGACGGCGCCGGCCGCTGTTTCGCTATTCGACGATGATACTTCCTTCCATCCCCGCAGCTTCGTGCGGAATACAGAAGTAGTCGTGCGTGCCGGTCGTCTCGAAGGTGTGAGTGTAGTACTCTCCGGACTGGACGTACCCCTCACCGTTCTCCCAGCCAGTTCGAGCGGCGTCCTCGGACTCGAAGCCACCACTGGCCCAGTAGCTCGCGCTCTCTGGGATTTCCTCACCGTAGGCGGAAACGGAGTGTGCCTCACCCGCAGTATGAACCCACGCGACGGTGTCGCCTTGCGAGACAGTGAGTTCGGCAGGGTCGAACGCAACGGCGTTCATGTCGATGACGAGGTCAGCCTCACTGGGCTCCCCTTCCAAGACGTTAGGGCCACCCTGAACGTCCGATTCACCACCTTCGCCACCCTCCTCGGATCCGCCGCCGGACATCCCGGCGAGGTCGAGGTCCAGCGGAACCTCCTCGACGCTGTCGACTAGCGCGAACTGCGCGTACTGCGCGGCGTTGGCGAAGGTGTCGGCGGCGCCGGCCACGTCGCCACCCTCCTCCAGCGCGGTGATATAGGCGTCCAGCGCCGACTCGAAGGTCTCGTAGGCGTTGTGGTCGGCCTCCTCGATGAGTTCGTGGACGGTTGCCTCCTCGAACTCCGCGAAGACGTCCTCCATCACACTCGTCGCGGCGTCGCCTGAGGAGCCGCTGCCATTCTCGACGACGGCGTAGATGGAGTCGACCGCCTGCGTGTTGAAATCCTTGGAGACGGGGTAGACGTCGTCACCGTTCGCGGCCGTGGTGGAGATGGCGCCCAGTTCCTCCTCGAAGGACTCGTAGATACTCTCGTCCGCGTCCTCCAGC
>JAQCNR010000331.1 GCA_028274925.1 Halovenus sp. | reverse complement strand
AACGAACTCGATCAGGAACTGAGACGCCTCGCGTTCGACGAGGAGTTCGACTATCTGGTCATCGAAGCCTCGGGTATCAGTGATCCAGTCCCCATCGCCCAGCGGTTCGTCTCGCCCGCACGTGCGTCGGCACTGTACGCTCTCGATACGACCGTCACGGTGGTCGACGCCGCACAGTTCCATCAGGCGTTCGTCGATGGCCGCCCACTCAAGTCGACAGACGACGCCCGACCGCTGTCGGACCTCCTCGCCGAGCAAGTCGAGTTCTGCGACGTACTCGTCCTCAACAAGTGCGATCTCGTTTCCGAGACAGAGCGCGAAGCGGTCGAACGCGTCGTCCGAACACTCCATCCCAGGGTCGACGTCGTCCGAACGACCGAAAGCACCGTCGACCCGGAACGAGTTCTCGGAACGGGTCGATTCGATCAAGATGAGGCAAGTAACTCTGCCCGGTGGAAACAGGCACTCTCGACCGACCACGGAGACGGCACAGACGTCGATTCAGATGAGCACCACGAGAGCCGGACGGAGACGGACGACCACAGTCACGAACATGGCGACGACCACGACCATAGCCACGACGAAGGCCACGACCATCGTCACCCACCAGAGGAGTTCGGTGTCGACTCGTTCGTCTACGAGCGCCACCGGCCGTTCCATCCCGAACCCTTCAGCGAGTGGCTCCGCTCGTTCCCTGATTCCGTCGTCAGAGCAAAGGGCCACCTGTGGGTCGCTGGCCGCGAGCGCTACGCCCTCGACCTGAGCCAGGCGGGAACACAGACCCACGTCGAGGTCAACGGGCGCTGGGCGGTCACACTCCCCGAGTTCCAGCGCGAGTCCTACCGCGAATCGCGGTCGGACCTCCACTGGGACGAACGGTGGGGAGACCGTGAAGTGAAACTCGTCTTTATTGGGGCTGGGATGGACGAATCCAGCATCGTGGATACACTCGACGACTGCCTCGTTTCGGCGCCAGGGATGGAAGACGACTGGGAGGCGTTCGAGAATCCGTTCCCGGGGACGATGGAGTGGTCACAGCCTCCGATGGAACAACGCCTCGTGGTAGGTGATCTATCGTGATCCAGAATGACCGCGAACTTCCTCCGGTAGCGGACCGACGAACGACGGATACCGGCGGTCACGACTGTATCGACCCGCTGGGCGTGGCTATCGTTACCGTGTCGTCGTCCCGCGGAGATGGCGTCGAAAAGACGCCACCCGATCCCAGTGGCGACGCCATTGCGAGTATCCTAATCAAAGCGGGCCACGTCGTCACGTCACGCCGGATGGTTCCGGACGACTACGTCCGGATCAAGACCACAGTGAGCGAGTGCCTGGATCGGCCGGACGTCGATCTCGCCGTCACCACGGGCGGGACGGGCGTCACCGTCGACGACATCACTCCGGACGCGGTGAGCGAACTCTTCGACCGCGAACTGCCGGGCTTCGGCGAGGCGTTCAGACGGCTCTCGGGGGAGGAGGTACGAACGCGTATCGTCTCGACCCGTGCGACAGCGGGCATCGCCCGCGACGTACCAGTGTTCGTCCTACCGGGAAGTGTGAATGCCGTCGAGCTCGCTACGGCGGAGATTATCGCGGAGGAAGCCCCGCATCTTGT
>JAQCNR010000322.1 GCA_028274925.1 Halovenus sp. | reverse complement strand
ATGGTGCCGCCGTAGACGCGCATCGTCTCGAATGCCCCGTCACCGTACATGAATCCACGGTCGCGAACGTTGACTGTCGCCTCCGAGGCGGCGACGAGTTCGCCGTCGACGTGGTACTGTAGTTCTGTCATTGGCTCTCCTCCGCAAGCGCGAGAAAGTTCTCGACGATAGCCATCCCCTCACCGGTGAGGATGCTCTCGGGATGGAACTGGACGCCGACGTGTGGATGTGTCTCGTGACGAACACCCATCACGACTGTCCGTTCGTCTTCCGTCCGGGCCGTCTCGGTCAGCGAGTCAGGCAGTTCCGCCCGGTCGACGGCAAGCGAATGGTATCTGCCCACCTCGAACTCCGGGGGCAACCCCTCGAACACTCCAGTACCGTCGTGGGAAATTGAAGATGGTTTGCCGTGAACGACGTCCTCGGCGTGGCCAATGTGTGCGCCGTGGGCAGCACAGAGCGCCTGGTGACCGAGACAGACACCGAGTGTGGAGTAGGACCGCTCGGCAAACAGTGGAACGGAAACGCCGGCGTCCTGTGGCGTGCCCGGCCCTGGCGAGACAACGACTGCGTCGGGGCCGAGTTTATCGATACCTTCGAGAGAAATTTCGTCATTTCGCCGGACTGCGACCGTCCCATCCTCGGCGTCGCCAACACCGTCGGTGACAGCTTCCCCGACGTACTGGACGAGGTTGTACGCAAACGAGTCGTAGTTGTCGACAACCAGCACAGTGAAATCGCTCATCGTGAGTGCACCTCTAACTCTGCTCGCTCACCCAGTGCAGTGTCGACGGCGTTGATGAGTCCGCGAGCCTTGTCGAGTGTTTCAGCGTACTCTGCCTCGGGGTCGGAGTCGTGGACGATACCTGCCCCGACGCGGAGGTGATACTCATCGTTGTACCGGACCAGCGTTCTGATGATGATATTCAGCGTCGCGCGGTCGTCGAAGCCAACGACGCCGATGCTGCCAGTGTAGGGACCACGACGGCTCTCTTCGAGTTCGTCGATAATCTCCATCGTCCGGGGTTTCGGCGCGCCGGTAATCGTCCCGCCGGGGAACATCGCGGCGATTGCGTCACCGAGGTCGTACTCGTCGCGGAGTTGCCCTTCGACCAGCGAGACGAGATGCATCACCTCGGAGTAGCGGTCGACACGGCGGTACTCTGACACGTCGACACTCCCGTATTCAGAGACTTTGCCGAGGTCGTTGCGTTCGAGGTCGACCAACATCGCGTGTTCGGCGCGCTCTTTCTCGTCGGTCGTGAGTTCGGCTTCCAGCCGCTGGTCTTCGGCGTCGGTCGCGTCGCGTGGCCGCGTGCCGGCAATGGGTTCGGTGCGCAGTCGGTCCCCGTCGCGTTCGAGCAGAAGTTCGGGACTGGCGCTCACTAGGTCGACGCCGGGGAATTCGAGCAGCGCCGAGTACGGCGCAGGGTTGACCGACCGCAACGCGTCGAAGGCAGCGACTGGGTGGACTGCCACAGGTGCGCGGAGTCGGTGCGAGATGTTCGTCTGGAAGGTGTCGCCCTCGCGGATATACTCCTTGACCCGGCGGACGCGCTCTCCGAACGCCGCGGGACCGCAGTCACTCTCGAAGCGTGCGTGGTCTGCGTCCGCCGGTGCGGGGCCGATTGCCGGGTCGCCATCCTGCAAGCGCGCTCCGAGGTTTCGTACCGTCTCGCAGGCCCGTTCGTAGGTACGCTCAATGTCGGCGTTGTCGTCGGGATTGGTGATTTCTGGGCAACCCGTTATGTGGAGTGTCACCGTCTCGTCGCGGGGTTCCTCCCACACGACGAGTGTCTCGTAGAGGGCAACCTGCAGTCGCGGGAGTGCGCGGTCTCGCTCGGCGTTGCCGGGCAGCGCTTCGAGTTCGCGAGCAACGTC
>JAQCNR010000317.1 GCA_028274925.1 Halovenus sp. | reverse complement strand
TCGGCGTGGTGCTCCATCGCCTCGATGACTTCGTCCGGTTCTGGTCCAATGAGTCCTGCCAGTTGTTCGACTTCGCTGGGGACGACATCGGCGGTCATTCTGGCGACCACTCACAGGTTGTGCCGGTCGCCAGCCCTTCCTCGTCGATGTGGGCCGCGAGACAGCCGTAGTTACAGAAGTACAGCGGCGAGCCACAGTCGTCGGTGCAGTCCCGAACACAGAGTGGGTCGTGGTCGAAAATCGCACAGCCACAGTAGACGCAGTCCTCGTTCTTGTCCGGCGTGGTGATTGTCGTGGACATACTCACGGTTCGGCGCCTGTGGTCGTGAGTGTTACGTCGGTTACCCGATTCGTGCCCGGAGCCGTTCGATCCGCTTCTCGGTCGGCGGGTGGGTGCCGAAAACCCGGCGTCGAACGAACCGAATCGCGCCGTCCAGCACTTTCCGTTCGCGCCACAGCGGCGGGACGATTCCGAACGCCGCTGTCGACGGTTGCGTCCGCATATCCTCGTGGCTGACTCCGCGATACTCGTCGTCGATGGCTGTCAGTGCACTCGCCAGCGCCGCGGGGTCACCGGTGAGTTTGGCGGCCGCGTGGTCGGCCACGTACTCGCGGTAGCGTGCGACAACCGGGACTGACAGCGCGTTCGTGATGACCACTGGCGTCGCGACAGCGAACCCGAGTAGCCCCATCGAAGAGAGCAGGCGCCACGACTTCACCCGCGGTAGCGACAGTGCCGTCAGTACCGCTGTGTCGCGGTTGACGAGATGAGCGAGTTCGTGAGCCAGCACCGCATCGAGTTCGCGCTCGCTCAGTTTGTCGACGAGCCCCCGGGAAACAACAATTTCTGAGTCTGTGGGCCGGTAACCGACGGTTGCGGCCTGTGGCCGCCACGACGCACCGATTCGTATCTTGG
This sequence comes from Halovenus sp., assembly GCA_028274925.1. GTDB lineage: Archaea > Halobacteriota > Halobacteria > Halobacteriales > Haloarculaceae > Halovenus. The sequence continues at coordinate 2,866 of JAQCNR010000317.1, read as the reverse complement.
GGACGGGACTGTCCGCCTGAGCGGCGAGCCGTTGCACGCGGGCCGTGACCAGTCGCTCGCGCTCTGGGTCGGAGATTACGCCGTATTCGGCTTCGATATCGGCCCGAACCGTGCTGGTAGACCGGAATTCTTCGACGACGAGCCACCCGGTGTAACCGACCACAACAACGGCGCCGACGACCAGACTCACCGGCCACAAATCGATTCCCAGCCCCTCGACGATGGCTGTATGTGCAAGAATCAGTCCCAGACTGACGCCGACACTGCCCACCAGAACTGTCACTATCTGTTTGAGTGACGGTGACGCTCGGAGAGACTCTCCAACGCGGGCCACGAGATTGGCCACACCGTCGCCGTCAATCTGTCCGCTGACCGTTCCGGGCGGGCCGATCGAGGCGAGCAGGGCACCGCATATCCACCAGCAGAGCAGACCGCCGGCAACAACGACCCCGAGGCCGAGTCCAACCACCCCCCACGTCGGTGCAGAGAACACGAACAGTACCACGAGCCCAGTCACGACGACGTACTCGACAGCGAGCAAGACTGCGAGTCCGGCGAGCGTGACCGCCGCCGCCAGTCCGATTCGCGCCCAGAGTCCGACCCACTGCCTCCACCTCATTCGACTCTGTCGTTGTGACCGGTTCCAAATGAACGCACTGGTACGTTTCTCAGGTAGAAACCGTCGCATAACAGTTGCCACTCGAAACGAACGACTCTTGAACCGTCAACCCTGCCGCCTGCAAGTCGGCCTCGAACTCCTCGGGGGCGTAGATGTGGTAGAACCGACCGACTGTCTCCCCGTCCGGCAGCGTCCAGTCAACTGTGGTGTCGAACCCCTCCGGTTCGGTGCCGTCGAAAGAATCGAAGCGGTCGTGGGCAGTGCTCCACGCGCTGACGAGCGCTCGTCCGTCCTCGCGAAGCACTCGCCGGAGTTCTCGCAGGCTCTGGACGCGGCGCTCGCGCTCGGGCAGGTGATGCAGCGTCGCGACGTACAGCGCTACGTCAATCTGATTTGAGGCGAGCGGAAGTGTCGCGCCGTTGCCCTGTACTAGTTCGCCCGCCCAGCCGTCCTCACCCATCCGCACGCGGGCCGTTTCCAGCAACCCACGACTGATATCGAGACCCACAGCGTGGTCGGCACACTCGGCCAGCAGTGCTGTGTGTCTGCCGTTCCCACAGCCGATGTCGAGCGCCCACTCTCCCCCAGAACTGTCTGCCAGAAACTCCTCGACTTCGGGCCAAGGGTAGGCCCGCGTCTTGTCGAAGTGGTCGGCAATCTCGTCGTAGACCGCCCGGAGTCGTTCGGGGTCCGGGTCTGCGGAGTCCATCAGTCGTAGCGCTCGGGGTAAGCGTCGGCGAGCAGTTCGGGCTGGTCGGTCAGGCGCCCGCGCACTGGGTCGATGACCTCGGAGATGGCCCGTGCTGCCGACCCTTTCAGGTCTGCCGGATGGAGGTCCTCGGAGACGAAATCGGCCTCCAACTCCTCGTAGCTCTCGTAGACGAGGTTGCCACCGTACTCGTCAGGTCGTTCGACGACGAAGTCCTCGCCGCGCTCGTCGAGCACCGGGAAGACCAGGTACTCCATATATTCGAGGACGCCGTTGTCCTCGACCTCTCCCATCGGACAGTACGCGTCGTTGATTTTCTCATCGACTGCCTCGGGCGAATCAGTGAGGCTGACCTTCGAGGATTCTTGCGAGGCGCTCATCTTTCCGCCCGAGAGTCCCGAGAGCAGTGGCGCGAACAGACAGACTGGCGCGTCGTGGCCGTGGTCTGGCAGGAGTTCGCGCCCGAGCATGTAGATGCCGCGCTGGTCGATGCCGCCGTAGGCAATATCAGCGTCCAGCGCTTTCACGTCCAGACTCTGCATCAGCGAGTAGATCAGCCCACCGAGATTCGGGCTCTCGCTCTCTCGGACCACTTCACTACCGGCCCGCTGTGCTCGGGAGACGGTCGTTTCGGCAGCCATCCGGTACATATCCATCGTGTACTCGTCGTCCAACTGGAACTCCCGGCCGCGGACGAATGTAATCTGTTCGGGGTCGGCGCCGGTCGCTTCGATCATCCCGCGGATTGCTTCCTCGTAGTACTCGCTGCGGGCGTCGAGCAGGTCCCACGGGCTCTTTTCGCTGTCGAGGTGGGCGTGCAGGTCTGCAATCAGTACTGTGACGTCGATATCGGCTCGCAGGAAGTCGGCCAGTTTCCGCATCGTCGTGAAATGACCGATATGCATCTCGCCGGTTGGCGCGTACCCGATGTACGCCGTCGGGGAGTCCTCGAGCAGTGTCTCCAGTTCCTCGTCGGTGACAACCTCCTGTGTGTAGCGGGTCACGAGGTCGTACCGGCGTTGTGCGTCCATACCTCTCCATCCGCCCGCGCTGGAATAAAAGGTGTGTTTGCCGCCGTTGGGCCCACAGACAGGACAACTATTTTATTCTTCACCTCATACAGTCGGTAGGTCGATGGGGGAGACTTTCTATACAATCCTGGAGGTGAGCCCTGACGCCGACGATGGAACGGTTCGCCGTGCCTACCGTCGGGCTGTCAAGGAGTGCCATCCGGATGTGAGCGACGACCCGGCCGCCGGCGAGCGCTTTAAGCGGTTGACGACCGCACGTGATGTGTTACTCGACGCTGACGAACGCAAAACCTACGACCGATTGGGCCACGCGAACTACGTTGACCAGCATGTCGACAGCTCGGTCTGGGCGGCTGTGGAAGACGCGCGCACCACGAACACCTCCAGAGAGGCCACCGGGCCAGCGTGGTCTACCTCAACATCACAGGCAGACACTGACACGACAAGTACAGCCAACTCCTCCGGCGAGCGTGGCACCCAGCAGCGTACGGAGTCCAAGACAACGTC